>JBHHVG010000026.1:0-14941 GCA_046754165.1 Myxococcota bacterium | reverse complement strand
GCCCTCGCTCGTCTCGAGTGCCGTGACCAGTGCGGCGATGTCGCCATCCGCGAAGACGTGATCGGCGGGAAAATCCGGCCCGTCGCCGCCCGGCCATTGGTGCACGCGGTTGAGAAGCACCCCGGCCAGCGGCACGCGGGTCGCCTCGAGGTGGTCGAGGAACTGCTCGGCCTGGGCGACCGATTCACCGGCCGGCCCAGCCACGAGGACGAAGGCCGCTTCCGGACCGAGCAGCAGCTTTCGCACCTCCACCGCGCGGTCTCGGAAACCGCGGGACATGTGCTCGAAGGCCATCAGGAAGTCCGACAGGTCTTCGAGGAATCCGACGCCCGAGACGCGCTCGAGGATGTGCAGCACGCGGCGCCCGCCCCTGTGGAAGAGCTTGAAGCCGAAGCGACCCACCGCCATCGCCGGGTGGATCAGCATCTGCACGATGCGGCTCTCCAGGAACTCGACCATCCGCTGGGGGGCGTCGAGGAAGTCGAGGGCATGCTGGGCGGGCGGAGTGTCGACCACGACGAGGTCGAAGGCGCGGCTCTCGCACAGCTCGTAGACCTTCTCCATCGCCGAGTACTCGATGCTGCCCGCCAGCGCGTCCGAGGCGTGGCGATAGATCGGGTTCTCGAGCACCCGGTCGCGGGCCTCCGGGCTCTCCGCGAAGCGCTCGACCATCCCGTCGAAGGTGCGTTTCATGTCGAGCATCATGGCCGACAGCCCGCCGTCCTCGGGGATCCCGAGCGCCACCGCGTCGTGCCGGGGAACGGCTTGAGGCTCGTTTCCGAGCTCGCCTACGCCGAGCGCGTCCGCCAACCGCCGTGCCGGGTCGATGGTGAGCAGCGCGACGTTGCGGTGGCGGCGCGCGGCCTCGATGGCGAGGGCGGCGGCGACCGTGGTCTTTCCGACGCCGCCGCATCCGACGATGACGGCGACGCGACTTCCGTCGAGGGCCCGGGCTGCGAACTCGTCGGCGCTCACGGCGGGTCGCTCTCGGGTGGCGCAGTCAGGGGACCGGCCAGCGCCTCGATGGAGGAGAGCCCCTCGATTCCCCGCGGCAGCTGTGGCAACAGCACCAGCGGCAGACCGGTCACCTCGGCTATCTCGCGCACGAAGCTCCGGTTCAGCTCGTGGCGCGCCTGCAGGGTCGCCACGCACTCGCCGAGCACCGGCGGGGCCGGCAACCGACCCAGCGGCGTCTCGGGCGGAAGTCGACCGAGGATCTCTCCCAGGGGGCCGACCGACGGCGGAACCGCCGCCGGAACGACACCGTTGACGACCACCCGATCCACGGCGATGTCGAGGTCCTGCCTGAGGCGCGCGACCAGCTGCGCGGTCTCGCGGGTGGGCAGCTCTTCCGCGAGGGTGACCGGCAGCAGCGCGGTGCGCTCCGGGTCTTCGAGCAGCGCCTCGACGGCCTCGCTGTGATGGTGCAGGGGCCCCGACCGTACCGCCGACACCACGACCCGCGGGACCTCGAGGAAGGTCACGCCGTGCCCGGTCGAGGGCGCGTCCACCACGATCAGGTCGTAGAGCGGACTTCCGTCCGCGCCGAGCGACTGCTCCAGGTGCCAGATCTTTCCCAGCGTGATCAGCTCGCGCCATCCCGGCGACGCCGACATCAGCTGGCGAAAGGAGCGATTCCGCAGCACCGATTCCACCAGGGCGCGAATTCCGATCTGGAGCGACAGGTACTCCGCCAGCGCCTCGTAGGGGTCGATTCGCATCGCCGTGATCCCCGGCAGGATCGTTCGCCCGGCGTGGCCGACCGGGGGCGTCCCCGGGGCCAGCAGCCGTTGGATCTGTTCGTCCCGGCCGACCTCGGCCACCAGCACCCGCAGGTTCTCCGCCGCCGCGGCGACGGCCAGGCTCGCCGCGACCGTGGTCTTCCCGGTTCCGCCCTTGCCCGTCACGATCACGAGCCTCCGCGTGAGCAGCGAGCGCCGGACGTTGGCGGCCACGGGTTCCTCCGGGTCGGGCGGGGCCGGAAGGGGGGCACGGCCGGGAGGGCTCTCAAGCCGCACGGGCGCGACTCCGAAACAGTCGCATACGGCCCGAAACCCGCGAGGATCCTAGCACAGGGCCTGCGCCGGCTTTTCGGCCCTTCGGGAGTGACGCGACGTGATCGTCACCTGTCAGGCATGTGACACGCAGTTCCAGCTCGATGACGCCAAGGTGCCGGACGGCGGTGTCCGCGTGCGCTGCTCCCGCTGCAAGCACTCCTTCTTCATCGAATCGCCCCGGCGCCCGGCCGCTGACGCGGCGGACGAGCTGGTGCGGGATGCGCTCGGAAGCGAAGATCCGCTCCGGGAGGAACGGGTCGCGGCCCCCCCGGATCTCGAGGAAGGGGAGAGCGACTGGCAGTTCAACGAGGAGGTCGCCGGGCCGAAGGCGGCCGAGGAAGAGTCCGCGCGGGCGGCCGCACGGGCGGCGATCGACGAGTTCCTGGGCAGCAGCGCGGGGGCCAGGCGGGAGCCTCCCGCCGAATCCGACCACGAAGCCTCCGCGTACGACCTGGCCGGCGGGGTGCGCGAGGCGGGCGGGATGGATCTGGGCGGGTCGGACATCGACGTCCCGGACTTCGGCGACTCGGAGAACGACATCACTCTCTCCGACGCCCGCGCACCCGCACCCGCAGCCGCCGAGCCGGCCGCACCGCCACCGGCGGTGCAGAGCCCGATCGCGATCGACCCGCCACCCGTCGCGGATCCGCCTCCGGCAGCGACGGCCGCGCCCGATCTCGGGCGCGACCTGGACCTGGACCTGGACCTGGACCTGGACCTGGTCCTGGAGGACGATCCAGGCAGTTCGCTGGGCGATCTCGGCCGCTCCGGTGACCGGGATGGCTCCGCGGAAGACGCCGGCAGCCCGCCGGTGCCGCGCGGCACTGCGATCGGCCGCATCTCGCCGGAGGTGCTCGAGGAGGTCGCGCCGGGCACGCGTGGCCGCTCCCGCCGCCCGCGTTCGTCCCCCGCGCACGAGGCCTACGGGGAGGCGGGTGCGCGCAGCGCCCGGTTCGCCCGCGTGCGGGCTTCGCTGGGTTGGGGCGCCGTGTCGCTCCTCTGCGCCTACGCCACGCTCGCCGGACTCCTTCCCTCCACCTTCGCGCTCGTGCCCACGACCGCTGCGCAGCCGATCGCCGGCCTGGTGGCCGAGGACGTCGAGGGACACTGGATCGAGAACGCGGCGGCCGGATACCTCTATGTCGTCAGCGGAACTCTCCGCACCGAGACCTCGCGGTCGAGCGAGGCGGGGACCCAGCTGCGCGCCCGCCTGATCGACGAGGACGGCGAGGCGCGCTCGGGCCGCCGATCCCGGCCGAGCGGCTGCGCGAGTGGAAACTGCGCGACCTGCTGGATCACCACGAGGAACGCGCGCTGCGCATGGCCTGGCGACCGCTGGCGCCGGGGACGCGGCGCCCCTTCCAGGCGGTTTTCGGCGAGCTTCCGGCGGGCGCGGTCGCCTTCGAGTTGCAGGCAGTCCACGCTGCGGCTCCGTCGCCGCTCGGGGCGGACGTCGTCGACATCGTTCCGGTTCCCGACGACGCCATCGGCGTCGACGAGCCGGAAACCTAGGGCGACTTCTCGCCCTCGCCGACCTCCTCCTTGTTCGGGGTGATGTCGATCTCGTCCTTCGACGACAGCCCCTTCTTGAAGTTCTTGATGGCCTGTCCGAGCCCCGATCCGAGCTCGGGCAGACTCCGCGCGCCGAAGATCACGACGACGATTCCGAGGACGATCAAGAGCTCCGTCGTGCCGATTCCGAACATGGCCGACTCCAGAATCCCGCCTGGGATCCGGGTGCGGTGACGCAGCGCTCGAAACCCGAAAATCGCTGCAATCACTGCTATTTCCGAAAGAGTGCCGCTCTCCGCGGCGGCGGTCAAGCCGCGCCATCGACGGGGCCCGCCAAGTCCCTACACTGCCGGCCGTGAAGATCTTCAAGGCCTACGACATCCGAGGCGTCGTCCCGGAAGAGCTCGACGGGAGCGTCGCCTACCGCGTCGGGAGGGCGACGGCGCGCTTCCTGGGCAGCGGCCCGTTGGTCGTGGGGCGCGACGCGCGCAGCCACTCACCGGCCCTCTTCGAGGAGCTGGTCCGCGGCGTCCGGGACGAGGGCGCGGATGTCACGGATCTCGGGCTGGTCGCGACCCCCATGGTCTACTTCGCGGTCGATCGGCTCGGCGCGGCCGGTGGAATCGTGATCACCGCTTCCCACAATCCGGGCCGGTACAACGGCTTCAAGATCTGTCGCGAGCACGCGATTCCGGTCGGAGAAGCGAGTGGCCTCATCGACATCGAACGCATCTTCGATGAGCTCGAGGGCGTGCACGCGCCGGCCGCGACGCGGGGCGAGGTCCACCCGATCGACATCACCGACGCCTACGTCGAACACGTGCTTGCCGTCGGCAGCCGAAGGTCCTCGCTGCGCGTGGCGATCGACTGTGGCAATGGCATGGCGGCCGCCGGGCTCGAGCCGCTGCTCGAGCGGCTCGATCTCGAGGTCGAGCGCCTGTACTTCGAACCGGACGGCACCTTTCCGAATCACGAGGCCGACCCGTTGAAGGCCGAGAACCTCCGGGACGTGAGCCGCGCCGTCGAGCGGACCGGGGCGGACTTCGGCGTCGCCTTCGACGGCGACGCGGACCGCGCGGTCTTCATCGACGACCGGGGCGAGCCGATCTCGTCGGATCTGATCACCGGCCTGCTGGCCCGCTACCAGCTGCGCAAGCACGGCGGGGGCCTGGTGCTCTACGACCTGCGTTCGAGTCGCGCGACCGCCGAGGAGATCGAGGCCGAGGGCGGCCGCGCAGAGATGAGCCGCGTGGGCCATTCGTTCGTGAAGGCCCAGATGAGAGAGACCGGCGCGATCTTCGCCGGAGAGCTCTCGGGCCACTACTACTTCCGCTTCTCGCCGACCCTGATCGCCGACGACGGCATCGCCGCTTTCATCGCCCTGCTGGATGTGCTGGCGCGCGAGGGGAGGCCCTTGTCCGAGCTCGTGGCGCCGCTGCGCCGCTACGCGGCGAGCGGCGAGATCAACCGCCGCGTCGAGGACGTCGACGGGCTGCTCGAGGCCATCGAGGCGGAGCACGCGGACGCGGACGAGATTTCCCACCTCGACGGCCTGCTGGTTCGCTACCCGGAGTGGTGGTTCAACCTGCGCCCGTCCAACACCGAGCCAGTCCTGCGCCTCAACCTCGAAGCGGACGACCCCGAGCGGATGGCGGAGCAGCGCGACGCGCTGCTCGCGCGTATCGGCGGCAGCCCCGCCTGACCGTCCGTCGTGGCAGAGGGCGGTCGCTCGCCGCTAGGAGCTCTCGCTCCCCTCGGCTCGCGCGATCTCCTCGTCGATGACCGGCAAGAACGCCTCGACGGGCTTCGCGCCGGAGATGATCACGCCGTTGACGACGAAGGCCGGGGTCCCCGTGATGCCGATCGCGTGGGCGGCCTGGAGGTCGTCCTCGACCTTCTGCTTGAACCTTCCCTCGCTGTAGCAGCTCTCGAACGCGGCCATGTCGAGCTCGAGCTCCGCGGCGAAGCGCTTGAGGTCTTCGTCGGCCAGGGTCTTCGAGTTCGCGAACAGGAGATCGTGGTAGGGCCAGAACTGGTTCTGGTCCTCTGCGCACGCCGAAGCCTCGGCGGCCGCGCGGGCGTACGAGTGGATGTTGTCGAGGGGCAGGTGCCGGTAGACGACCCGCAGGTCCTCGGGGTACCGCTTCAGCAGCTCCTCGATCACCGCGAGCGACCTCGTGCAGAACGGGCACTGGAAATCGCTGAATTCGACCAGCGTGACGGTGGCGTCCGCCGGACCCTTCGACGGGCCGTCGGTGGCGACCTCGACCCGGGGCCGGTCGAGCAGGATTTCGACGCCTGCGGCCGAGACCAGGGCGTTCGCCGCCTCCTGGGCCCGGACCTGGCTCAGGTACTCGCGGATGCGCGGCGTCAGATCCTCGAGAGAGCGTCCGCCCATCTCGTCGATCTTGTCGCCGTAAAATGCGAGCACCTCGTCGTCCGTCACTTCGCCGAGGGCCTCGGCCTCCGCCGCAACGAGCTCGTCGATCGTCACGTTGCGGCTCGCCGCGAGGTCCGCGAGCACACGCTTGAAGACCAGCTCATCCAGGGCCGGTCTCCGCACGTCGAACAGCTTGGAGGGGTTTCCGTCGCCGGTCTGCTGTGCGAACAGGCCGTCCTTGATGTACGCGTCGAGCTCGGCCAGGGTGATCGTCTCGTCGCCGATGCGTGCCGCGATCGGAGATTCTTCGGACGGGGCCACGTTCGACGCGGCTGGCGACGCGCCATTCTGCGCCTGGCAGCCCAGGACCAGCGCGGTGATGCAGACCAGCGGCGCCAGGATGCGAGCGGACATGGGATCTCCTCCGTGTGTCGCCGCCCGGGCGGCGGATGCGGCGGTCTCGGGCGGGCCGCGGCGTCGGGCGAAGCGGGGACTGTAGTACACGGCGCGCCGGGAGACCCCGGCGCGGCCTCAGGGAATCTCGAGGTGTCGCTGGAGGAAGAGCCAGATCGCCTTCATGGCAGCGCCTGGCAGGCCTCTGTGGGTGCCCTCGAACCACAGCTGCTGCTTCGGTTCGCCGCAGCCGTCGAACAGGGCCAGGGCCATGGCGCGCGGAAAGATCTCGTCCCGCGTGGTGTTGAGGAAGAGGGCGGGCCGCGGTGCGAAGCCGGCGATCGTGCGGGCCGGGTCGATGTCTGGCGGGCCCACCCCTCCTCCGCCGATGGCGAAGGCGGCGGCCCGCGGCCGCCGGTCGACCCCCCAGAACGAAGCGCCGACCAGCGTGCCCATGCTGAAGGACGCGTAGCCCAGGCGTCCGACGTCGGCCTGAGGGAGCCGTTCCAGAGCGTCGACGGTCCGGCGCAGGTCCGACACCGCCTGCCGGAAGAACTCGTGAATCAGCGCCGCGGCGTCTGCTCCCTGGGTGGCGAAGCCCCGGATGCCGCCCACCAGCCGTTCACTCAGCTTCGCGCTGGCGCGCTCGCCGTGCAGGGGGAAATCGATGCTGGCGACTGCCGCGCCCCGCTGCACCCATGGCCCCGCGGCGTACTCGATGTAGTCGGACTGCTTCGACCCCCCGGCGCCGTGCTGGAGCAGGATGGTCGGGAAGGGACCGTCGCCTTTCGGTGGGAGCAGCAAGCGGCCGGGGACGCGATCGCCGCGGCTGGTGAACTCGAAGCGCGACGCGCGCAGAGCGGGCCACCGCACCGGCGCGGACGCGGGGCCGGTCGAGAGGCCGAGGGGCTCGTGGGTGTCGTACGGAAGGCTCGGGGCCGCATCCATGGTGGCGCGGAGTCTACCGCGCCATCAGCAGCTTTCGTGCCCGGTAGAGATTGGACTTGATCGAGTCTTCGCTCCGGTCGAGGACCCGAGCGATCTCGCGGACCGAGTGGTGCTCGAGGTGGTGGAGCTCGAACAGGCGCCACTGGTCTCCCGAGAGTGTCTCCCGAGCGGCGGCCTCCATGCGGGCGACGCGTTCGGTGCACTCGTAGTGCTCGAGCGGCGAGGCCTCTCGGGATCGCGCGCGGTTCAGCGGCTCGCCCGTCTCGCCGAGATCCGGGTCTTCCAGCGGGACGGTGATATGCCGCTTCTTCTTGAAGCGGCCCGCGACGGTGCGCCGGGCGACGCCCAGGGCCCAGGCCGCGAACGAAGATTCTCCGCGAAACGATGCCAGAGAGGAGAAGATGTTGATGAAGACCTCCTGCACGGTTTCTTCGGTGTCGGCCCGGTTGTGCATGCGCCGGTTCACGAAGCCGAAGACGCGCGGGAAGTAGCGGTCGTAGAGCCCGTCGAAGGCGGCGCGGTCGCCGGCGCACACACGCTCGATGAGCTCCGTGTCGGTCTGTTGTGCCGTCGGTGTCGAGGCCGCCGCGGCCATGCATCGTCTCCCAGATCCAACCTCTGCGCTTTCCGCTGAGACTGGAAAAGCACCCCGATAGGGAAGTGGCCGCGAATCGTCACTGGTGTCAGGAAATGTTCTCCCGGATTGAAAGAAAACTGGAATCCGGCCCCCGCGGGGAAGTCGTGCGGGTCGCCGACCGACGCGTTGCGCGTGCGGGGGGGGCCGCGGAGCTATTCGAACTCGCGGCGCTCTTCGGGGGTGAGACCCAGATCGGCGTCGGTCAGCCCGGTTCGAAACGGGGCCGATTCCGGGCGCTCGTCGCCTGAGCGCTGGTTGCCGGGGGGCTCTTCACGCGGGGGCGACTCGTCCACGTCGGCGTCTAGGTGCTCGACCACGACCTCGAAGCCCGCACCGTTCTGGATGCAGCGGTACACGCCAGCCGCGAGCACGGCCCGCCCGAGGGCGAACACGGCGGTGCGGCTCTCCCGCCCGAAGTCGGGACACAGCAGCAGCACGCGCACCGGCGCGTCGCGGCGCAGCCCGAGGTTCGGGGCGAGCTGTGCCCAGTCGCCCAGGCGCGCCGTGACCCAGGCGCGCTGGGCCAGGCCGCGTCCGACCAGCTCGAGGTCATCGCCGTGACCGCCCACGAGCACCAGCACCACCCGGCCGTCCGGTTCGACGGCCACGAAGTCGATGGGGGCGTCGGCGCCGAGCAGGCCCTCGGCGATCAGCTGCGAGCCGGGCACCGCGTGGCCGAGGCGATACCGCAGCTCGACCAGCAGCTTCGCCCGGTCCGGCGGTGCGATGAGGCGCAGGTCAGCCAACGGCTCGTTGCCTCGCGTCGTCGAGCAGCAGCCGCGCGACATCGCGCAGCGCCTTGGCGGCGTGGGACTGCGGGTGCTCGAGACAGATGGGGCGCCGTGACACGATCGCCCGGTAGACGTGCAGGTCGTCGACCAGCAGGCCGTAGCTCGTGAGCCGCCGGTCGAGGTGTCGCACCGCGGCCCCGGCCAGGCGATCGAAGGCGCCCTGGGCCTCGGCGATGCGCCGAACGCCGTGAATCGTCACGCCGACCTCCGCGTCGGGGTTGGCGCGCAGGATCTGCTTGGCCAGGCCGTAGCTCTCGAGCAACTCGGGAGTCTCCGCCGCGGAGAAGAGCAGGACCCAACGGGTCAGTGCGCGTCCGTCCGCGGCTTCGCGAAACCACTCTGGCGGCACGGTCACCAGCACCACGCCGCCGTCCGTCGAGTCTGCGGCACGCTTCACCGCAATGTCCAGCGCCGCGAGGCCCAGTTCGCCGAAGCTCCTGGCCGACGACAGCGCGACCTCGGTGCCCACAGGGCCGCGACCCGGCTCGGGCCACAGCGGCGATGTCTCGCTGCGATCCGAGGCGACCAGGGTCGCGCTCGCGCCTCTGCGCGCCACCTCGACGGCCAGATTCCAGGCGTAGGCCGCGCGCACCACGTCGCGGTCTCCGACGGGGATCGCGAGGATCGGCAGGGCCGCCGGCCGCGCCGAGAGCGGGCGCTCTCCGAACGCTTCGAAGCGCTCGCTGCCCCTCCGGAGCGTTCCAGCACGCTCTTCATCGGGTAGGAAGTAGTGGAGTACGTCGCCTAGATCGCGGGGCAAGTTCCGGAGTCTTCCCTACCGCACGACGAGGATCGAATTGCGCCCCCCCACCGGACCCGAGATGATCTCGGGGTTGTCGGGATCTTCACGCCACTCGCCATCGACCACGTAGCGGTACTGATAAGTTCCCGGCGGCAGCTGGATGATCTTCGTCCAGACGCGCACCGACCCCTCGGATTCTACCAGCGATCGCACGCCTTTGTCGGGAACCCAGCCGTTGAAATCTCCCGCGATGCGCACGTCCCTCGCGGCTTCGTCACGGAAACGCACGACGACTTCGCGGACCGGCTCGCCATCGCCGACGATTTCGCCCCCGAGGGCGGCGTCCAGGAAGCGCGGGTCCGACGCCTCGACCTCGACGGCCAGCGCGTTGTAGTCGCGGGAGCCGTTCGCCGACGGGGCATAGTGGCAGATTGGCACACCCTTGCTGGCGGCCTCGCGCAGCTTGACGTTCTGTCGCACGACGGTATCGAAGCACATGTCCTTGAAGACCTCGCGGATCTCCGAGAGGGTCTGCCTCGCGTAGCGCGTGCGGCCGTCGTACAGCGTCGGCAGGATCCGCACGGACAGCTCGTGGCCGAGCCGCTCGGAGAGCAGTGCGATGGTCTCGAGCAGCTTCTGGACTCCGTGCATCGCGAAGTAGCTGGTCTCGAGCGGAACGATGACCTCGCCGGCGGCGCGCAGGGCGTTGAAGGTCAGCAGCCCCACGTTCGGCGGGCAATCGATCAGGGCGTAGTCGAATCGCTCGCGCACGCTCTCGAGCGCGGCGGAGAGCCGTTCGGTGCGCTTCTCGACGCTGTCCGAAGCGAGCCGCTGCTCGAGCGCGGACAATACGATGCCCGACGCCGCCACGACGATGCCGCCGCCCGCATCGATCAGGATCTCCTCGAGCCGATCCGTTCCCCCGGGATCTGCGAGGATCTCGTAGAGGTTCTCGTCGAGCTCATCCGGGTCGATACCCAGGGCAAGGGTGGCGTGGGCCTGGGGATCGATGTCGACGACGAGAACGCGGGCTCCGTCGGCTGCGAGGCTGCCCGCGAGATTGACGGTGGTGGTCGTCTTTCCACAACCGCCCTTCTGATTGACGATGGCCATGACGCGCATGCTTGCATCCCCCCACCCGGAGCACTCCGGGTCACCTCACCACGCCCCGTCATCCCCGGGGCAGGCGCTCGCCGATCAGGAGGGTCCGGATGCGGCCTCCGGACGGAATCTCGCGCATCATGCGCTTCGGTCTCGTACCCCCGTTCGGCCAGCGCTGCGAACACGTGCCACGCCTGGAAGCGTCTCGAGCGAGCGCCTCCAGGCGTCGATCTCCCTCTGGAACTGGGCCACCTCGAACACCCATTCCTGCCCCGAGACCGCGTCAAACGCGGTTGCGTCCCGGAATGCCAGCACCACGTCGCCGGTCGCGACCAGCACGATCTCCGCCAGCGGGCTCTCGACTGCGGGGAGCAGCCTGCGCAGCGCACCGATCGAGCGGCGGATGCGCTGCAGCGAGACCCCCGCGTCGATCAGGCGCTTGGCGGTCTTCAGCGCGACCAGGTCCGGGAAGGTGTAACGCCCGTGCCCCCCTGGGGTTCTGGCGCTCGGGACGATCAGATCGGTCTGTGCCCAGTAGTGCAGCTGGCGGCGGGATACCCCGAGGATCTCGACGACGTCGCGGGTGCGATACACGTCCTTCGACGAGCTCATGGATGCCGGCTCGGGTAGTTTTCGATGGCCGAAGCGTAGGCTTCCAAAATGGCCGAAGTCAACCCAATTGCAGGGGAAATTGTCGCATTTCTTCGAAAATGCGACAGCTTTTGAGGGTTTTTCGTCAGAACTGGCCCGGTTCGCACCACTCCCGGCCGTGGGGTAGGCTGAATCGAATGGGATCGTCAGGGGACTCCGAGCGCGCTTCTGGTCCTGACCGGCATTCCGAGCGCGAACCGAAACCCGGCGGAATCGTGGTCAAGGACGCCGGGGGCGAGCGCCCCTTCATGCGGGGGATCGTCATTCACTCCCTGATGGCGAGGGGAATCTCCTTCGACGACTCCTACCGGGCCGCAGAGGAGATTCGGGACCGCTTCCGCGACCGCGCCGTCGTCAGCAAGAGCGAGATCGCCAAGACCCTGCGCGAGCTGCTCGGGGACGAGCCCTTCCGGGAGGATCCCGCCGCCGCTCTCCCCGCCGGCATCACGGTCCGCGGGCGGGGCAAGGGACAGCCGTTCTCGAAGGGCCATCTCTCCCAGTCCCTGCTCGCGGCGGCCCTCGACCCGAACGACGCCTTCGACGTCGCCCGGGACATCGAGCACACCCTGCGGCTCCGAGGCGTCCGCGAGATCGACCGCCAGGAGCTGCGCGTCATGACCCTCGACGCGCTGACCAAGCGCTCCGGTCCCCAGGCCGCGGAGCGTTACCTCGTGTGGCGGAAGTATCAGGATCCGGAACGCCCGGTCATCATCCTGCTCGGCGGGACGTCGGGAGCGGGCAAGACGTCCCTGGCGCTGGAGGTCGCCCACCGGCTCGGCATCGGGCGGGTGCTGTCGACGGATTCCATCCGCCAGATCATGCGCATCATGCTCTCCCAGGACCTCGTCCCGACCCTGCATGCCTCGTCCTACGACGCCTACAAGCTGCTTCCCCCGGACGCACTCGGCGAAGACCCCGTGATCGAGGGCTTCAACGCCCAGGCGGCGACGGTCTCCGTCGGCGTGCGCGCCTCGATGGATCGCGCCATCGCGGAAAACGCGAGCCTCGTGATGGACGGCGTCTCGCTGGTGCCCGGTCTGATCGACCTCGAGAGCTACGCCGAGCTCGCCGACGTGATCTTCCTGACCGTCGCAACCCTCGACGAAGACGCCTTCGAGAACCGCTTCGCCGCGCGCGCCGAGGCCGCCCGAGGCCGCCCGCGTCATCGCTACCTCACGAACCTCGACGCGATCCTCCGCATCCAGAACCATCTGCTCGAGCTGGCGGATCGATACCACGTGCCGATCGTGGACAACACCACGCTCGACCGGTCGGTCCTGCAGATCATTCGGCACGTGACGGAGAGCCTGAGGAAGAAGGGCGACTTCGATGCGGCCGATTCCCTCTG
The DNA here is from genome assembly GCA_046754165.1 of Myxococcota bacterium. Lineage (GTDB taxonomy): Bacteria > Myxococcota_A > UBA9160 > UBA9160 > SMWR01 > JAFDEI01. The sequence continues at coordinate 2,381 of JBHHVG010000026.1, read as the reverse complement.
AGGGCCGGCGGAGGGCCGCAGGCACCGCGACTGGGATCCTGCTGGCGGGTCTGCTCACCGGCTGCATCGGGCTGACTCCGGCCGAGGAGCGGCAGATCGGCGCCAACATGGCGCGCGAAGCCCGCGGGCAGCTGCTCTTCATCCAGGACGCCGTGGTCCAGGACTACGTACGCGACATCGGGGGACGGCTGGTCGCCGCCTTCGGTTCCCACGAGTTCGACTACCACTTCGAAGTCGTCGACGATGACGAGATCAACGCCTTCGCGGCGCCGGCCGGGTACATCTACATCCACACCGAGACGATCCTGCGCGCGCACAACGTGAGCGAGCTCGCCGCGGTGCTGGCCCACGAGATCGGCCACGTCGCCCTCCGCCACATCTCCCAGAACTACGCGCGTCAGCGCGGGGCGTCGACGCTCCAGCAGGCGGTCGTGCTGGCCGCGTCGTTCTTCGGCTTTGGCGGCCTCGCCAACCTGGGCGGGGGCCTGGCGGCCATCGCGGCCTTGAACCAATTCACGCGGGCCGACGAGGAGGCCGCCGACGTCTTCGCCGTCGAGGCGCTGCCGCGCGCGGGCTACGACCCGCAGGGCCTCGTGAGCTTTCTCGAGGTGATCGGCCAGGAGAATGGGGACGGACATACGCCGGCCCTGCTGTCCAGCCACCCGGCGACCCGCGACCGCATCGCCGTCGCGGTGGCCCTGGTGGCCGAGATGCCCCCGGTCGCGGGTCTGCGCCGCGGCGACCGCGGCCGTCTCGAGATCATCCAACGGCGCATCGAGCTGCTGTCACGCAAGGTCACGCCCTCGGGCCGGCGACCTCTCTAGCTCCCCTTCCGGGGATCCGTTGGCGTCGATCGGGAAAAGCGTGCATCGTGTCCCGGCCGCGGCCGGGACGCGTCGGATCGATCGGGCGCCGAACCCCCCACGCCGCGAAGGCCCCCATGACCTCGACCCCCGTGGACATCGCCCGCCAGGTCGGCGCCAACCTCGCCCGCGCGGCGCGCCAGGTCGCGGGAGTGACCATGCTCCCGCGCCAGCGCAGGTTCTGGCTGCGTCTTCGGGTGGGTCGCCTCGACGAGCTTCCGGTGGCCGGGCCGCCGTTCCGCAAGCGCGGCTCCACGGGAATGTTCGAGGCCCTGCAGACGTTGGCCACCGCCGCGGACGACGCGCAGGTCGAGGGCGTGCTGCTCCACTTCACCGGTCCACTGCCGGGCCTCAGCAAGGCGGCGTCCCTGCGCCGCGCGGTGCTCGCCCTTCGCGAGGCGAAGGTGTCAGTCGCCGCCTACGCCGAGGTCCTGGACGCCGGGGGCCTGCTGGTGGCCAGTGCTGCGGACCGTCTGTGGATGCCGCCCGCGGGCAACCTGCACCTCGTCGGGCTGCGGCTCGAGTCGCTGTTCCTGCGCGGGGCCCTCGAGCGGATCGGTCTGTCACCGGAGGTCGTGAGCGTCGGCCGCTACAAGAGCGCCGGCGAGCGCTTCACGCGCGAGCGGATGTCCGCCGAGTCCCGCGAGCAGCTCGAGGCTCTCGCCGACGATCTCTACGCAGAGCTGGTCGAGGGTCTCGCTGCCCGCCGCGGGCTGGGCGCCGACGACGTGCGCGACCTCATCGACCGCGGCCCGTACCACGCGAAGGCCGCGGTCGCGGCGGGACTCGTGGACGGGTGCCTCTATCCGGACGAGCTTCCGGCGGCGTTGCGCGAGCTCTCGAACGGACGCCACGGGAGCGCGTCCAGTTCCGAAGAGTCGGAGCCCGTCGACGCGCTGCTCTACCACGCGCTGCGCTGCGGCGATCCGGGATGGCGACCGCTGCTCGGCGGATTGCCGCGCGTCGCCTATGTCGTCGCCCGCGGACTGATCGTGCGCGGTCGCTCGCAGCGGGGAATCGCGAGTGACGCCTACGGCTCGCTGCTCGACGGGCTCCGCCGCGATGAAGGCGTCCGCGGCGTGGTGTTGCGCGTCGAGAGCGGCGGCGGCGACGCGATCGCCTCGGACCTGCTGTGCCGCTCCGTGTCGATGGTCTCCCGCGAGAAGCCGGTGGTGGTGTCCATGGGCGAGGTCGTCGCATCCGGAGGCTATTACATGGCGTCCGCGGCCGATGAGCTGCTTGCCGAGGTCGGCAGCGTTACCGGGTCGATCGGGGTCGTCGGGGGCAAGCTCAACCTCGAGGGGTTGTACGAGCGCGTGGGTGTCACGAAGGACGCGGTCGAGCGGGGCGCTCGCGCTGGCCTGCTCTCGGAGAGCCGAGGTTTCACGCCGGACGAGAAGAGCGCCGTGCGCGGGGAGATGGCGGCGCTCTACGACACCTTCGTCGATCGCGTCGCCAGCGGCCGCGGGCTGTCGATCGCCGATACCCGCAAGGTCGCCGAGGGCCGCGTGTGGAGCG
>JBHHVG010000025.1:0-14951 GCA_046754165.1 Myxococcota bacterium | reverse complement strand
CGGTACGGCGTTCTTTGCGTCCGCCGTCCTCCTCCACGCAGCTCTCGACGTCGCGCTGGCGAACGGCGCGCGCCTGCGCGCACCGGGAGGTTCCGCATGGACGACGCATTGATCCTGTCGAACCTCCTGCTGTGGGGCGTGGTCGCAGCACTCGCCGCGGTGGTGCTGGCGCTGCTGCGCCAGATCGGCGTCCTTCACGAGCGCATCTCCCCGGCGGGCGCCCTGGTGGGCCGCGAGAACCCGCGCGTGGGCGAGGAGGCACCGGTGCTCGCGCTCTCGGACTGGAACGAGAGGGCCCTCACGGTCGGGGGCCCCTCGGCGGAAGGACGGGGGACGCTGTTGTTGTTCACCTCCCCCACCTGCCCCGTCTGCAGGACCCTGCTGCCGCAGCTGCGATCGATCTGCGCCGCCGAGGACCGGGACATCCGGTTGATCGTCGCGAGTGATGGCCCGCGCTCGGAGCACGTCGATTTCGTCCGCGAACACGATCTCGAGCGGGACGCCTACGTGCTGTCGGCCGACCTCGGAATCGCCTACCAGGTCGGGCGGCTGCCCTACGCCGTGCTGCTCGACGAGCTGGGCGTGGTGCGCGCCCGCGGGCTCGTCAACACCCGCGAACACCTCGAGAGCCTCTTCGAAGCGCGCAGCCTCGGAGTCGCCTCGCTGCAGGAATTCGCCAGTCAGGAAGAGGGAAAGCGCCGGGTCGCGTGACAGCGGCCGGGCGAACCGGAGAGGGATCGAGATGCGAATGGATGAACGGATCGCGGAACTCGCCCGCATTCTGGCACGCCGCACGTCGCGGCGCAGCCTGCTGGCGGGTCTCGGTACCGCCCTCCTCGGCGGTGCGGCCATGCCGCTCCTGCCCGTGTCGCGCTCGGCGGCCCGCGAGCCGGCGCCGGGCGAGCCGGATCCCGGCGAGCCCGCGGGCGACGCTGGAGACTGCTCCTATTGGCGCTACTGCTCGATCGACGGCTTCCTCTCCAGCTGCTGCGGGGGAACGCACACCTCGTGTCCGCCCGGAACCGAAATGTCCCCCATCACCTGGCTCGGCACATGCAGGAATCCCACCGACGGCAAGGAGTACGTGATCTCCTACAACGACTGCTGCGGGAAGAATCCCTGCGGGAAGTGCTACTGCCGCCGCAACCGCGGTGACAAGCCCGTCTACTACACGCCGAAGAGCAACGACATCGACTGGTGTCAGGGAACGGCATCGGTCGTCTACAACTCCACCGTCGCCATCGTCGTGGGAGTCGCGACAAAAAGGGGATGAGGGGACTCGCAGTCGCCGCGATGTCGTTGGCCCTCGCGGGTGCCGTGCATGCGGAGACCCCCCACGTGAACTACCTGTTGCAGTGTCAGGGTTGCCACCTGCCCGACGGCAGCGGCACGCCCGGGTCGGTCCCGGCGCTGGCCGGCAGTATGGCGCGCTTCCTCTCGGTACCGGGGGGGCGCGAATTTCTCGTGCGCGTTCCGGGCAGCGCCCAGTCCTCCCTGGGAGACGAAGATCTCGCCGCGCTGCTCAGCTGGATGGTTCACCACTTCGGCCCCGCAGCGGACGCCGCCGACTTCGTCCCCTACACCGCCGAAGAGGTGGCCCGACTGCGCCACACGCCGCTCGTCGACGTCGAGTCGGTACGGGCGGGCCTGATCGCGAAGATGACGCCCGCGGAGTCCGCCGGGCGGCCAACCGATTGAGCCGCCGGCGCAGCTGGAATCCAGCGGCCGTTCGCGGTATCGAGTGCCGATGCCTTTCGCTCTGCGTAGCACGTTGGAGATCGCGGCCCCCGTCGACAGCGTCTGGGAGGTGATCTGCGATCTCGACCGTTACGGTGAGTGGAACCCGTTCGTCGTCGGCGCCTGCTCGAGTCTGGTCGTGGGTGAGCCCATCTCGATGCGGGTGCGTCTCCTCCCCTTCCTGGTCCAATCCCAGACCGAAACCATCCTCACCCACGTGCCGCTGCGCTCCCTGTGCTACGGCGTCACTAGCGCCCCGTTGGGCTCCGTCCGCAGTCGCCGCTGCCACGAGCTGCGCGCGCTCTCGCAGCTGCGCACCGCGTACCGGTCGGAATTCGAGCTCGAAGGCTGGCTCGCACCCGTTGTGCGAGGACTGCTCGGCCGGCGGATGGCGCTGGGCTTCGAGGCAGCGACGGCGGCGCTGGGCCGGCGGTCGGAGCAGCTCTACCGCGATGGGCGCGCGACTGCCCCGAGCCATTCGGGGTGATCGACCGGGCCTCACCGCCGCGTACCTGACCCGAGACCCCACGGGCGGAGAACCGTGTTCCTGCTTCGATTCGATATGCGAGCACCGCAGAGCGGCCCGGCGGAGACCCGCGCGCTCTACGAGGCGGCGCTCGACATGGCGCGCTGGGCCGACGAGCGGGGCGGGGTCCAGATCGTCCTTTCCGAGCACCACGCCTCGCCGGACGGCTATCTCCCGGCCCCGCTCGTGCTGGCGTCCGCCATCGCGGCCCGCACTCGGCGCATTCCGATCCAGGTGGCAGCGCTGATCCTGCCACTACACGATCCGGTGGCGCTGGCCGAGCACATGGCGGTGCTCGACATCCTGAGCGGCGGCCGCGTGTCGTACGTCACCGCGGTGGGCTATCGGCCCGAGGAGTACGCCATGTTCGGCCGCGACTTCGCGAGCCGCGGTCGCCGCATGGAGGATTGCCTCCGCGCGCTTCGCGACGCCTGGACCGGCGAACCCTTCGCGTTCGAGGGTCGTCCGGCTCGGGTGACGCCGATTCCGGCAACCCCCGGAGGCCCCACGCTGTTCATGGGCGGCAACAGCGCCGTGGCGGCGCGCCGGGCGGCGCGTTTCGGCATGGGCCTCCTCTCCCAGGGTCTGCATCCGGGGCTGGGCGAGATCTACGCCGAGGAGTGCCGCCGTCTCGGCCGAGAGCCCGGCCCGTGCATCAACCCGCCCCAGGACCTGGTGACGTCGGCCTTCATCTCCGAAGACCCGGACCGCAGCTGGCGTGAGATCGGGCCGCACCTGCTGCACGACGCGCGCAGCTACGCCGCGTGGATGGGCGATTCGAACGAATCCGTCAGCAGGTCGCGGGCGACGACCGTGCAGGAGCTGCGCGACCAGTCTGGCCCGTACCGCATCTTCACGCCCGGCGAGGCCATCGAACACCTTCGCCGAGCCGGCCTGATGTTGTTCCAACCGCTGTGTGGCGGCATCCCGCCGCAGCTCGCCTGGGCCAGCCTCGACCTCTTCGCGCGCGAGGTGCTACCGGCGGTCGCACCGGACGGAGGGACGTAGACCCGCCCGCCCGGGAATCGGGTTGACAGGCCTCAATGTCTCCACCAAGTTGGAGATATGGAAAAACAAGACGCCATCGCGGCCCTCGCCTCCCTCGCCCAGGACACCCGGCTCGACGTCTTCCGTCTGCTGGTCCGGGCCGGTCTCGAGGGCCTGCCCGCCGGCGAGGTCGGCGCCGCCCTCGACCTGCCTTCCGCGACCCTGTCCTTCCACCTGAAGGAGCTCAAGAGCGCGCGGATGGTCGCGTGCGAGCGCCGGGGACGGTCGCGGATCTACCGCCCGGACTTCGAAACCATCGACGCCCTGATGCGCTTCTTGACCGAGAACTGCTGCCAGGGAGTCGCCAGCGGTTCCAGCGGCGGTGCCCCCGCAGCCTCCCGGAGACGCGAGACGTCCTGACCACGAGCGGTCGCACCTCGAACGAAGCGAGCCCTCTCCGTGCCCGCGCGACGAGCGATGATGACGGACGCGGCCTAGAAGTTCAGCTGCTTGGGGGGGCGCACCACGATATCGGCGACGTTTACGTGGATGGGCTGTGTCACGGCGTAGAGCACCGCCCTCGCCACGTCGTCCGGATCGCCCAGCAGTTGCCGGAGCTTCTCGCTCAACTTGTCGAAGACCTCATCGGGAAGTCGTTCGCCCTGTTTCACCTCGATGTCGAGTCCGGCCATCTTCACGAACCCTGCGAGGAAATCCGGATCGAAGTTGCGGGCGAAGTTCGTCGCGATGGCCCCGGGCATCACATTCACCACGCGGATCGAGTCCTCCTCGAGCTCCGCTCGCAGCGTCGCCGAGATGCAGTTGACAGCGTGCTTGGTGGAGCCGTACACCCCGGAATCGCGGCGTTGGGCGGCGATGGACGAGATGTTCACGATGAAGCCGTCGGCGCCACACGCTCGCATCGCACGCACGGCCGCCTGGGAGCCGACCAACAGGGCGAGCACGTTGGTCTCGAGCATGATCCGCCACTCCTCCGGATCGCCGTCGACGATGGGCGCCGGGTACGACACACCGGCGTTGTTCACCATGATGTCGAGCCGACCGGTCGCCTCGACGGCGGCGTCGACCAGACCCTGCACCTGCCGCACGTCCCGCACGTCCGCGCTGACGACCGTGGCGCGCCCGCCGCCCTCCTCGATCCGCTTTGCGGATTCGTCCATGGCGGCGGCCGTGCGCCCGGAGAGAAACACGTGCGCGCCGTTCGCGCCGAGGGTTTCGGCGATCGAGCGGCCGATGCCACTCGAAGCGCCGGTCACGACAGCTGTGCGATCGGCGAGGGGGGAGGACGAGGTCATGGATTCTCCTTGTTGGGGTCGTCGGGCCGGGCGGGCGCCTCCCGACGTGGAATAGCAGATCGCGATCGAATCGACGCAGGTCGCCGCGGCCCGCAGGTCTGCAGTTCCCGGTCCCCCCGCCCGCTTCGGCGCCCGAACGGCCGCCTCGCGGGACCCGTGGGTTTCCCAGGGCGGCATCCGTGGCCGGGAGAACAGTTGACTGACCCATTCGGTCAGTTATCATCCGGGCCATGGGTCGCACCATTCCCCCCAACCGCCTCCAGGATCTGCTCGCCTGTGCCACGCAGGTGTTCATCGCGCACGGCTATCGGCGCGCGCAGATGGCCGACGTCGCCGCGGCCATGGGCGTCGCCAAGGGCACCCTCTACCTCTACGTGGAGAGCAAGCACGCCCTGTTCGCCGCCGCTCTCCGCCACGCCGACGACCCGCCGCCGGACCCGTCCGACCTCGATCTCCCGCTGAAGACGCCCGCCCCGGACGAGCTGGAGGACGAGCTGCGCGCACGGCTGGCGGAGGAAGCGCTGCCGGAGTCCCTGCAGCGGGCGCTCGCCCGGAAACACGGGTCGGACGGGAAGGCCGAGTTCGAGGGGATCGTGCGGGAGCTCTACGCGCGGTCCCGGCGCCGCCGCACCGCCATCAAGCTGATCGACCGCTGCGGCCGCGACCACCCCGCGCTCGCGGAGATCTTCTACCGGAGCGGGCGCTTCTCCCAGCTCGAGCAGCTGACCCGCTACCTGGAGGACCGCATTCGCCGCGGCTACCTGCGCCCGGTCCGGGACGCGGCGGTGTCGGCGCGTTTCGTCATCGAAGCCATCGCCACCTGGGCCGTCCACATCCACTGGGACCCGGCCCCCCAGACCGTGGACCCCGCGGACGCGGAGGAGACCGTCGTCCAGTTCGTCCTGGGCGGCCTGTCGAAGCAGGAAGGCGCATGAACACCCCCAAACACGTTTGCCGACGTGCCGGTCGATCGACCGGCCGTGGATCGGGGAGAACCGTCGTGATGCGACCGCTCACTGCCATCGTCGCCGCTGTCGTCCTCTGCTCGTCGCTCGGGTGCCAGGGCCTGGGTCGCCTCGACTATGCGCGGATCTACTCGCGGGACGGCTGGCAGCGTCCCGATCGCGTGGTCACGGCCCTCGACATCCAGCCGGGGGACACGGTCGCGGATCTCGGATCCGGCGACGGCTACTTCGTCCGCTTCCTCTCGGAAGCCGTCGGCCCGACCGGAACCGTCTACGCCGTGGAGGTCGAGGAAGAGCTGACCGCGGCGCTGGAGCAACGGATCCAGGCGGAAGGTCTGTCGAACGTCGAGGTGATCCTGGGCCGGTACTCGGATCCCCAGCTCCCGGACGGCTCCGTGAACGTCGTGTTCCTCTGCAACACGTACCACCACATCGAGAATCGACCCGACTACTTCCACGAGCTGGCGAGCGACCTCGCCGGCGGCGGGCGCGTCGCGATCGTCGACCACGACGCAGATCTCGACGGTGTGCTGTCCCTCCTGCTGAGCAAGGGCCACATGATCTCCGAGCCGGTGCTGATCTCCGAGATGCAGTCCGCGGGCTACCGCGCCGACGAGACCTTCGACTTCCTGGCCACCCAGGTCTTCGTGACGTTCTCGCCCGCGCCGGAGTTGGCCACGGAGCGCTGACCGCCCGCCCTGCCCTCAGGGGCCCGTCCCGTCGTCGCCGAAGAGCCGGCCTAGATCCTCGACGGCGGCGGGCTCGCCGAGGGCCAACAACCGGTCACCGGCGCGGACGACGAAGGACGGGTCGGGATTCGGCGTGGTGACACCGCGCCGGTCGACCGCGACGACGTTGGCGCCGGTGCGCCTCCTCACGTGTAGATCCGACAGCGACGCTTCGCCGCGGTAGTCGTCGGGGACCTCGACCCAGTGGGATGTGACCTCCTCGAGCATCTGCGCGAGCCACGGATCGAGGATCGTCTGGTACTCGCGCAAGAACTCGTACCCCTCCGATCGGAGCTCGGCCGAGAAGCGCGCGACGGACTCGTCGGGCACTCCGAATGCGCGCAGCGTCTCGCCGACGAGCTCGAGCGTCGATTCGAACTCTTCGACGACCACTCGGGTCGCGCCCTTGCTCTCCAGTTCGTCCACGTCGAGAATGTGGTGGGTACGCGCGAGGATCGGAACGCGCGGCGCGAGCGCGCGCGCGAGGGCGACGACCTCTCGGGTCGCGATCCGGTCGTTGATCGAGACGACCACGAGTCCGGCCCTGCGGATCCCGATGCGCTCGAGAATCGAGCGGCGGGTCGCGTCGCCGTAGATGACCGGCTCGTTGCGGGCGTTGGCCTGCCGCACGGACACCGCATTGGCCTCTACCGCGACGTACGGAATGTTCCGGGCCGCGAGGACTCGGGCGAGGTTCTGACCGGTGAGGCCGAAACCGACGAGGGCCACGTGACCGGCGGGCTGGCCGTCGGCCACCGACGGTTCGGGACCGACCACCTCGGCCCGCCTCGCCAGGTAGCCGGCGATCTTCGGCGAGGCCTGCACCAGAAATGGCGTCGCTACCAGCGTGACGAGGGATCCCGCCACGAACACCTGGCGCAGTCCGGCGTCGATGAGGTTGGCGTCTGCGGCCGCCGCCGCGAGCACGAACGAGAACTCGCCGGTCTGGGCCAAGGCCAATCCGGTGAGGATCCCCAGGCGCAGTCCACGCCGAAGCGCGAAGGCGACGACGGCAGCGATGAAACCGGCCTTGAGGGCCACGACGCCTCCGGTGTAGGCGAGCACCGCGACCCAGTTCTCCAGCGCGGCCTGCGGATCGAAGAGCATGCCCACCGCCGTGAAGAAGACGGCGAGCAGCAGTCCCCGCATCGGGATGATCTCGGCGAAGAGCTGGTGCGCGTAGGGCGAAGCCGATAGCACCAGGCCGCCGACGAAGGCGCCTACGGAGAGCGTCAGGCCGATGGCTTCCGCGACCAGCGCGGATCCCAGCACAGCGACGACGGCCACCATGGTGAAGAGCTCGCGCGAGCGCACCCGCGCCATGCGCTCGAGAACCGCCGGGATGACGAAGCGAGCCACCAGGTAGAACGCCGCGAGCATCACCGCTGCGCGGCCCATCGCGAAGGCGATGGTCGCCGGAGCCGTGCCGGCGTCGGAGGCAAGGATCGGAATCATCAACAAGAACGGCACGACGCACAGGTCCTGGAAGAGCAGGATTCCGACCGCGAGCTGGCCTTGGGGCGCGTCGACCTCGCCGCGCTGCATCAACAGGCGCATCACCAGCGCCGTACTCGACATGGCGACCAGCGCTCCCATGACGATCGCCGCCCGCGTGTCGAGCCCGAGCCACACTCCGATCGCGGCCACGCTGGCGACCGTCGCCGTGACCTGGAGGCCGCCGACCAGGAGCGCCTCGCGCCACAGTACGCGCAAGCGCTCGAGCGGCAGCTCGAGGCCGATCTCGAACAGCAGGAACACCACGCCGAACTCGGCCAGCTCGCGGACGCGTTCCGGGTCGTCGATCAGGCCAACCCCGCCCGGCCCGACCAAGGCGCCGATCACCAGGAAGGCGGCGATGGCGGGAAGCTTCAGGCGCTCGAACAGCGCGGCGCCGGCAGTGGCAACGGCGAGCAGCAACAGGAGTTCCGTGAGAATCGTGTTCGGCAAGCGACCAAGGTGCACGGCCGCCGGACCGGACGCCAGCCGACCCGGGACGCGCCGCCCGCACGACGAGCCGCGGCGACCGTCGGGCCGCGCGATCGACGCCGCGAGGATCAGTGCATGCAGGTGCCCCGGGACTGCTCGTCCAGGATCACCCGGAAGACCAGCAGCTTGCGCAGGAGCAGCGGATAGGGCTCCGACAGCTCGGGATCGCGCTCCGCGTGCGTGAGATCCCGAAGGCGACCGCCGCGCTCGTAGCGGATCGCGAGGTTCTCGCGCCCGGCCGCCGCCGCGGCGCTGACCCACGTCCGCAGCGCGGCGTAGGGAATCCGGCCCCCGGTATCCACGCGCCGTTGGAGATCCCGCTCCGAGGTGCTCAGGATGCGCACGAGATCGCGCTGATAGTCGAACACCTGGGAGCTCGCCGGCACCAGGTAGTGGTTGCTGACACCGCCCTCGGTGTGCAGATTGCTGAACATGGAGAAGGAATTCTCGGTCTTGAAGCCGAGGTAGGGGCTCATGCCGTTGAAGAACAGCAGCAGCGGCGCGATCCAGAGGACCGGGTGGCGCACGCGGAGGATCTCGCGGGCGCTCGCTTCATTCGGCGTGGCCCGTCGGAACGTCGCCAGGTGGACCGCGAGAATCGCGAGCCCATAGATCCACCACAACAGTCGCACCTTCGGATCGAGCGCGACCAACAGGATCAAGCCGGCGAAGGCCAACAGCGGGCGCCACCACCACGGCCCCTCGAACGCCGCCCGGAGCGTCCGAACTCCGAGACGATCGCGCCATTCCCGCCACCAGGCAGCGAGTGTCTCCGGGTGGTCCGCAGGCGCGAAGAGGAAGTAGCACGCGAAGAGCAGCGACGAGAAGTCGTAGAAGTTGGCAAGGCCCACGACGAAGTGGAACCCCATTCCCAACGCGATCCCCCACATACGCGCAGCGCGCACGGTGAGCAGGACAGGGATCGCCGCCTCGGCGAAGATCGTGCCCCAGACTGCGAGAGGATGCGCCCAGCCGATCTCCATGGGCAGGCCGACCATCGAGCGGAGCTGGTTGGAGAGAGCCGACGCGCAGCTGGTTTCGGGTGCGAAGAACTCCGGGTTGAGCTTGTGAAAGACGACGTAGAAGTAGAGGATCAACAGCTCGATTCGCAGCGCCGGCGCGAAGGCCCGATACAGCCGTCCGGGCGCGTAGCGTCCGGACGCGAACAACGTGCCGGCCGCGAGCAGGATGGTCCCCGTCATGATCCACAGCAGGATGGTGTGATTCGAGATGTGCGGCATGAGCACCGCGTTCTGGAGAAACTGCAGGCTTACGAGCGTGAGGAACGCCCTGCCGGAGCGCGGGTGAAAGAGCAGCCAGAAGGCGGCCAGGCTCTCGGCGGACTCGAGTGGCGATCGGGCCCAGGTTCCCGACTCGGCCCGGTGAAACATCGCAGCGGCGGCCCACAGGAAGGAGAAGACGGCGAGAGACCGACTCTCGGCGGAGTCTTCAAGCGCTGTGGGGATTCGCCCTGTCACACTCGCCGCCTCCAGCTCGATCTACATACAGGCCGATCGACGCCTGCGGCGACACGTTCCCGGCTCGACCGCGAACGCGTCCCGCTGAGCGTCGCGTCCGTGATATCCTATTGCACGGGAGGAGCCACGCCATGCTCGGCATCGGAGACGCAGCCCCTGACTTCGAGGTCCTCGATCACCGCGGCCACACGGTGAGGCTGGTGGATTTCCGCGGCAAGAAGCTCCTGCTGTGGTTCTACCCAAAGGCCGACACCCCCGGGTGAACCGTGCAGGGTCGCGAGTTGCGCGACCGCATGGACGAGGTCCGGAATGCCGGCCTCGAGGTGCTCGGAGTGAGTTTCGACACCGCTGAAGAGAACAAGGCCTTCGCGGAGAAGTTCGATTTCCCCTATCCCCTGCTGTGCGACACGACCCGCGAGATGGGGTTGGCGTACTTCGCGGCGCGAACGGCCGACGAGGGCTACGCGCGCCGCATCAGCTACGTCATCGACGAGTCCGGAAACGTGCTGCTCGCCTACAAGAAGGTCGACCCCCAGACCCACCTCGACGTGATTCTCGGCGACCTCTGAGCCGCCTGCGGCTACTTCCGCAACCGCGTCGACGCGTTTCGCCGGCACTGCAGCGCCAGCGCCGCGGCCGCCAGCAGGAACCCCGCCACGAGTTCCCGTCCGAAGCGAGAGCTCGCCGGAACCGCGCCGCCGCATCCGAGGACGAAGTCGTTGCTGCAACCGAGGATCTCATCGCAGCTGTCCGCAGTGCACGGGTCGGAATCGTCGCACAGGAGGTCGTCCGGGATGTGCACGATCCCGTCGTTCTCCTCGTCGCAGCCGTCCGCGGTGCAGTTGACGCCATCGTCGGCCACCGGCGGCGTACCCGCCTGACAATCGATCACCGGATCGCAGGTCTCGACGCCGTCGCAGAACAGGGAGTTGTCGCAGCTCGCGTCGTTCGGCGTGTTGACGACCACATCGCCCACCTCGTCGCAGCTGTCATCGGTACAACCGACGCCGTCGTCCACCTGCGGGGGGACGCCCGGCTGACAACCCAGCAGGGCGTCGCAGGTCTCCGGGCCGTCGCAGAACAGGGAGTTGTCGCAGCTCGCATCGTCGAGGGAGTCGGGCACGCACGTTCCGGTGCCGTCGCAGGCGCCTCCCAGGGTACAGCCGAACCCGTCGCTACAGGGCTTCACTGACGTGGGGTACTGACAGTTGAGCGCGCAGCCGCAGGTCGTGGTTCCGTTTTCCGCTCCGTCGTCACAGCCCTCGCCGGGGTCGACGATCGTATTCCCGCAGGTCGACGGAAGAACCGCGCTCACCGCCGCAGAAAAGTCGCTTCGCGTGAAGCTGAGACCGTTGTCCGGGTTGGTCACCGGTGGGCCGTGCGCGCTGAGCAGCGTGCGGACCTGTGCCGGTGTCAGGGTGGGATCCATCTCGAGCAACAGTGCCACGCCACCGGCGATGTAGGGCGCCGAAGCCGACGTACCCCCGAATGTCGTGACCCCTCCTCCCCAACCCGAGGTGCGAGTCGAGTGGTTGGGAGCGAGCACGTCGAGGATCTCGTCGCTGTTGCTGTGACAGACGAAGACGTCCGCGGCCGTCACCGCATCCGTGCAGAGTACGGGCGTGCATCCGGACGGCCCACACCAGGAAACCGAACCCAGCGCAGCGTCGTAGACGCCTCCGACGGAAATCGCCTGCGCCACGCATGCGGGAAACGCGATGCCATTGTCGTACGCCTCATTGCCCGACGAGACGACGACTGTCACGCCCGCCGCTTCGAGCGCCTCGATGGCATTCGCTGTGTTCGAGTTCTTGCACGGGGGAACGTTCGGATTGTTCCGCTCGATCGCGTCGCCGAGACTCATGTTGACGACCTGCAGACCCTCGACGGGGCCGCCCGACACCGCGCGCTGTGTCAACACCCAGTCGAGGGCGGCGGCGATGTCCGAGAAGGTCCCATCGCCATTGCTGTCGAGGATCTTCACCGCGACGATCTCGGCGTCCGGTGCGACGCCCGGGGCGGCCTGCACCCCGTCGGACGTGATGATTCCGGAAACCGCGGTGCCGTGCCCCTCGTCGTCTTCGGCAGTCGTCGCCTGGGTAGCGCCGCCGGCGCAGCAGCCACCGGACAGTGAGCAGAAGCATTGCTGGGCCACGATGTCATCGACGAGGTCGCCGTGATCCGAGTCGATTCCGGTGTCGAGGACTGCGACTTTCACGCCGGCGCCGGTCACGCCTTGGGAGCGAAGTCCCGTGGCCCCGATCAGGCTCGTTCCCTGAGCCAGGCTGGCATGGACGAGGCCGTCTTCGTAGACGAGCGCGCACTCGGGGTTGTTCAGCAGCGCCTCGATGGCGCGGCCCCGGGCGCGGCCGGCGAAGCCGCTGAGGACACCGTAGCGCCGCGTCAGTTCGAAGCTTCCCGCCGGGAGCGCATCCAACACCCGCTGTTGGCGCGCCGCCACCGCCGCGCGCCGTGCGGCCGGCTGCCGTGGCAGGGCCTCCTGCAAGAGGACGACGGAGACGCGTACACCCTGTTTCGGCAGCGGAGCTTCGAGGCGTTTCGCCAGTGCGGCGCCCAGAACCGCCCTGCGGGCGGGCGGCGACACGTCGACCGGCTGGGCCGCGTGCGCCTGCGCGGCGGCGAACAGAGCGACCGCGAGGATTCGCAGACGTCTAACAGCCAAGTTCCGTCTTGCATCACCCATCGCGGTGCTCTTCTCGACGTCCAATCCGGCACCGCGACATGCCGCTAATCCGTCGGCCTCTTGATGGCCGTTACGAGCAGGTTCTTTCCGAGCACGCGACCGAGCACGCTGTCCAGAAGAAGACTGATCGGGAGAACCACACGGTCGTACAGGCGCACTGCACGGACCCCGAGATCTCCGTCGGCGTCGCCGAAGAGGCGATAGGCGAGCCCCGCGAAGAAGCCGATGCTGTCGACGTAACGGGCGCGCTCGACGGCGAAGCCGGCGGCGCGTATCCGTTCGCAGAGCCCCGCCAGGCGGTAACGCCGGACGTGTCCTACCCGCGCGTCATTGGCCGAGAAGAGCAGCTCGAAAGCCGGCACGTACACCAGGAGCCCTCCCCCCGGCACGAGGCAGCGGTGGAAGCCCGCCAGAATCGCCCGGTCGTCTTCGAGGTGTTCGAGGACGTTCAGCGTGTAGACGCCCGCGAAGCGCCCCTCGCCGGCGGCTTCCAGGCTCTCGTATGTCCGCACACCGCGATTGCCGATCTTCTCGCGCAGCAGCGGGTCTGGCTCGATGGCGTGCACATCGACCGACCGCTCGTGGAGGGCCGCAGCGAATCGGCCATTCCCCGCGCCGAAGTCGAGAAGCGGCCCCAGCGACCCGCCCCATTGCATCAACTGGTCGACCAGGAAGCGGTTGTAGTGAACCGCCTCGTCCATGACCTCGATGAGGTCCGGCGCCTCGAACGCGCGGTCGGCCGTCATCGACGTTCGTCGAGCTGTTGCTTCCAGAACTCGACCGTCTCCTGGTGGAGGCGCACGACGGTGTCGAGGATCAGGCCGGCCGTCAGCGAGACCAATGCGAGAATCGCGAGCCCCGCGGCCAGGATCGCACGCGGCACGTGCAACACGTACCCGGTGTCGACGAAGTCGCGGATCGGCGCACTGCCGCTCGCCAGCGAGGCGATCGAGAGAAGAAACGCCACGCCGCCGAAGAAGAACATCGGGCGATAATCACGAAAGACCAGGGCGATACACTTGAGGATCAACCAGCCGTCGCCCCAGGTGTCGAGCTTCGACGGACTCTCCGGAAGCCTCGAGCCGTAGGCCACCGGCATCTCGCCCACGGAGAGATTCTTGGTCAACGCCTGGAGCGTCATCTCCGTCTCGACCTCGAAGCCACCGCGCCGTAGGCGTACCATCGTCACGAACGATCGCGAGAGGACCCGGTAGCCCGACAGCACGTCCGTCAGCCGCACGCGAAACAGCAGCCCGATGAGCCGCGTGATGAGCTGATTGCCGAAATGGTGGAACACGCGAAAGGATCCCTCCTCGAAGCGCGTGAAGCGCGTGCCTACCAGCATGTCGAGCTGATCGCGGCGAAAGCGCTCGATCAGTTCGGGGGCGGCGGCGGCGGGGTACGTGTCGTCGCCATCCGCCAGAACGTACACATCCGCGTCGACCGCTCGGAACATGTGGCGCAGCACGTTTCCCTTGCCCTGGATCGGTGAGTGGATCACCGTGGCGCCCGAGGCGCGCGCGATGTCGCCGGTGCCGTCCGTCGAGTTGTTGTCGAAGACGTAGACCGTTGCCGCGGGGAGCGCCTTCGTGAAATCCTCCACCACCTTCGCCACCGTAGGCGCTTCGTTGTAGCAGGGGATGACGACGGCGATGCGCGGTTGGGGATCTTCGCTGGTCATGTCGCGCCTCTGTGCCGATCTCGGGGTGCCACTCCGGGCGAAGCCCGGAGCGCATGCACACCCGTCGAATTCTAACACCTGGCCCCGCGCGCGGTCACGGTTCACCGGAACGCAGCGCGCACGCACGCGTTGCGCAGTTCGGCGGCGGACGCCGCTGCGACGATGCAAACCGTCAGCGCGACTCACCTCCATCCGATACCGTTCACGCATGGATGCGCCGATCGGATCGCTTACGACCCAGGGTGGAACGAAATGTCCGGTCTGCGATCGAACCACCTCGCCTGGTGCCGCGCTTCCAGACTACCAGCTCTACCGTTGCGACCACTGCGGATGCTGGTCGAGCGACGCGTTCGTCCGGGGCGCTGTCACGTCGTTCGAAGCGGCCGACTACTTCGAGAACTCCGACATCGATCGCCCGAAGTGGGGCGCTCTCTTCGAACGACTCGGGCGGACGGGCCGGACGATCGGGTCGCTGCTCGACATCGGGTGCGGCACCGGAGCCTACCTGGCCTACGTCGCGTCCGTGCGTCCGGACGTGCGCTGTGAGGGCATCGAGATCGACCCGGGCCGCGCAACCGAAGCGAGACAGAGAAATCCCGGCGCGCGCATCCACATCGGGGACGCCCAGGAGTCCCTCGAGGCCACGGCGGCGCCCTTCGACCTGATCACCCTGTGGGACGTCTTCGAGCACGTCCCCGCGCCGGTCGAGCTGCTCGGAGAGGTACCTCTGCTGCTCTTCATACTGTCGCTGCTGGCTGGTGAGTGGAGGCTGAGGCGGCTGAGCTGGCTGGTATTGCGCTGGCTGAGGTTGGTACTGTGTTGGCTGTGGCTGGTAGATGGTAG
>JBHHVG010000024.1:0-15079 GCA_046754165.1 Myxococcota bacterium | reverse complement strand
CGAGCACGAGCAATGTTAGACGTTGAATCTCGCTCCGATGATTCAAAGGGGGGCACGCCTGGGTCGTCGCCGGCCAGGCGCGCATCGCCCTGACCGAGCGGCTCGCCTTCATCGCCACGAAGGATGGCTACATGTGGAGCAAGCCCGGGCTCAAAGCCATCAACAACGAAGATGGCTTCGTCAACATCGCCGGCGGCTTCAAGTACGCGCTGATCGACGATCGGGAGAACGGCTTCATCCTGACACCGCGTCTGGTGATCGAGGTGCCCACAGGCAACGACGACGTCTACGCGGGCGTCGGCGACGGCATCGCGATCACCGGGGTGTCCAGCGGATATCGCATCGGCGACCTGAACATCCTGGGAGACTTCGGCTTCCAGGTGCCGTTCAACCGCAACAAGCAGTCGACCTCGATGCTGTACCACCTGCACTTGAGCTATTCGCTGATGGACCACTTTGTCCCGCTCTTCGAGCTGAACGGCCACCACTACATGGATTCGGGCAACGGCAATACCCGTGTCGACGTGCGCGGCGCCGGCAAGATCTCCCTGGGCGACCTGGGGCTGAACGGCTTCGAGGCGGCGGACGTGACCAACCTGGGGCAGAAGGGAGTCGCGGGCAACGATCTGCTGACGCTGGCCGTGGGCGCGCGCTTCCCGATCACCGACCATCTGAGCATGGGAGCCGCCTACGAGTTTCCCGTCACGCACCGGAAGGACATCTTCAACCAGCGCGTGACCTGGAGCCTCAATTTCGAGTACTGACCTCCCTGCGCGATGGGGGGAGGGCGTGCGCGCGCGGCGGCTGGTGGTCTCCGGCGCGCGCGACACGCCCGCACCGCGGCCCCTACGGGTCGAAGCGGCGGATCCAGGGCGCCGGCCACAGGTCGCGCGGAGCACCTGCGAGGTTCCAACTGGGGTCGATCAGCTCGCGCGCAGGGCGGTCGTTCAGGCGGACCCGCGCACGCGCGCGGATCTCGAACTCCGCGAATCCCAGGCGCTCCAGGTCCGCAGCCAGGTAGTGGGCGAACTGGAGGATGAGGTCGGGACGGACCGCCATCGTGCGGACCTGGATCCGATTCAGGTGGTCGCCGGGGTCGATCATCGCGAGGAGAGTCCCGTCGCGGTCGGTCGCGTAGAAGCGAGCGCTTCCGGTCTTGTCGCGCAGCTTCATCCGCCACGCGAAGCGGTGGCCTTCTTCGGTCCACGCGACGTCGCCCGGGTACAGCCAGTGGCGCAACGGAATTGCGATCTGGAGCCCCAGGTAGAGGGCGAGGGCGGCCAGCACCGTTCGCCGCAGAGGACGGGCTTCAGATGATCCGGCCGCCGCGACGACGCGGGCGCTGCCGCGAAGGCGCGCGGCCGCACGCGCGAAGCACTCGGCCGGAAGGAAGAGGGCGGTCATCGTGATCATCAGCCACGGGAAGACTCCGATCGAAAAGAGCCACGCGTTGGTCAGATGAAACGCCACCGCGACGGCGAAGGCTGCCCATCGCGTCCGCGGCCAGAGCAGGGCGGGGACGATGAGCAGATCGAAGAGCAATCCGCCGGTGCTGAATGCGAGGGCGGCGGACCCGTTGTCGAGCCAGCTCCCGAACTGTGCCGCTCCGGCGTTGCCATGGGCGAACCAGAGTCCCAGGGGACGCCCGTGCAGCCAATCCTGATTGAGCTTCGCGATGCCCGCGAATCCGTAGACGAGCCCGATCTGCGCCCGCAGCAGCCATAGCTGCCACGCCGGAACCGTGTCGCGACTCCACTCCGGAGCCCGCGCCGCGGCGACCGAATGGGCTCGATGGGGCGAGACGAAGACCGCGATCCCGGCCAGCAGGCAGATCAGGTAGAAGTGGTTCAGGTACGTCGTCTGGTCGAGCAGGAACGGGTACGTGAAACCGAGAAAGAACAGCGCCGCAGCGGCCCGGTAGGCGAAGCCGATCGCGATCGAAACTGCGAGCACGCCCAGCGCGCCAAAGTGCCAGTACATGCCGTCGCCGGGCCACGGCTCGAGCCAGCCGAACCCGAAATACTTGAAGTGGAATCCGGGGTCGATCCAGAAGCGCTTGATCCACCCGTTCGAGAAGTAGCGCAACACCTCCCAGGCCATCAGCGCGCCGAATCCGACCCGGAAGAAGACGAGCGGGGCGATCGGGACCGGCTGGTCGAGACGTCGCGCGAGCGCGCCGACCGTCAATGACGGAGGAGCCGTGCTGGGGATCGTGTCACGAGTCGCCACCGAGCTCGCCCGCGTCGTCGATGTCCGGTATGCCCCCGTCGTCGATGTCCGGTATGCCGCCGTCGTCGATGTCCGGAATGCCCCCATCGTCGATGTCCGGCACTCCCTCGTCGTCCAGGTCGGGGGAAGCGTCGTCGTCGAGGTCGTCGATGTCCGGGCCGTCGTCTGCGTCGTCCCCAGCCCCGTGGTCTCCGTCATCCTCGTCGTCGTGGTCGTCGCGGTCGCCGACCGACGGCTCCAGCTCCCACTCGGGCGGATTCACGGCGCCGCCCCCGATCGGATCGACCTCGACGTACTGCGCGTCGAGCACACCGCCGGCCGAGAGACTGCCGAAGGCCCATACCCGGCTGCCGATCTGGGGAGGTTCCGGATGCACCACGGATCGCGCCGTCTCGATGTCGAGCAGCGGAGTGGCCAGGCGATCTGCGTCGCGTTCCGAGACCCAGGCCTCGACCGAGGCGAGATGGGTCTCCGGCGCAAAGTCTAGAACGGGGTGGGCGCTCGCCGATACCATCGCCGCATCACTGGCGACCCAATCACCGGTCACCCGCGCCGGGCCGGGTGGGATGTCGGTCGCGATATCGCCCCGGATCAGCAGGCGTCCGATCGCGAGGGCGCCATTGGGCAGCGATCGCATCGTTCCCACCACGGTGGTCCGGGCACCTTCGGCCGCGGCCTCGAAGCGGGTGGCCCGGATGTGGCCGTCGGCGTCGAGCAGGCCGTGGACGGAGAGGCGGTCACCCGGCGCGATCTGGTCGAGAGTGACGCCGGATGCGCGTTCGACGTCGTGCGGCACGTCGACGACCTGGAGCATCACCTCGAACCTGCCGCCCGCAGCATCAACGCGGGTGACGGGTCCCGTCACGGCTGGCTGCACCGAGATGCGGACCGCGCGGAGGTCACCGTCTTCGCGGGTGGCGTCGACGAGCACCGTCTGCCCCCGACGGAGGTCCACCGCTGCGCTGGGCTCTCCGGCGCGGTCGATGTGCGTCGATTCGTCGTAGCGGATCGAGAGACCGTTGACGCACAGGCTGCCGAATCCCGTGATCGTCCCGAAGACTCCCGTGTCAGAGGAACCCCGCTCGTCCCGCTCGCCGGTTCCGCCGAATCCCCGCTCGTCGCTGTTGCCGGTTCCGCCGAATCCCCGCTCGTCGCTGTTGCCGGTTCCGCCGAACCCCCGGCCAGATCCGGAGGCGCAGGGCGCGCCTTCCGCGGCCCACGCGTACTGGGGAGACAAGGCGAACGCCGCGACCGCGGCCGTCCGCGCCAGCCACCGGAGCAGATTACTCGTCATCCCGGACGTCCTCGCTGCGATCCACGTGGAAATAGGCACCGAAGTGGATCCGACGATCGGCGTCCGGAGCTCCCGCGTCCGCCGCCTGAGCGGAGCGCGCTTCACGATTCCATGTCTTGAGGGCCTTCGATGCGAGCTCGCGCGCACGGGCCTGGAGCCGCTCCGAACTCGGCTGCGAGAGCCCAGCGTGGTACACGACTTGATCGAGCATCGGTGGATCCTCACCGGCGAGGTTGTGGGTGCCGGCCGCGAAATGGGCCGACAGTATACGCGCGAAGAAGTCGATCTTCTCTTCGAAGCCGTGTTCGGGGACGAATGCGGAGCCTCGCAGGCGGATCCGCCCCTCGTCATCGAGCTCGACGACTCCGAGGCGCAACCATTCGTCGAGCAGGGCCTGGGGGCGGATGTCCTGCCCGGCCGTCTCGGCGAGATCGCGGATCGATGGGCCCGCGCGGCGGCTCGAGCGGTTGAGCGGGAGCGGTTCACCGGCGTCGTCGAGGAACTGGGGAAGCGCCAGCCAGTCCGCGACCAGGCGCGCGCCCAACGCGGTGTGTGCAGAAGAGTCTTCGTCCGCGCCTGGCGCGAGACTGCGTCGCCGCTGTACCTCGCGTCGGTGCACGCCTGTCAACAGCGCCACGCGGCTCGCTGTCTGGCTCTTCCCCTCGAGCCGGAACTCCCGGTCCGCGACCTCCACGTAGACCGACTTCAGGATCTCGCCGAGCATCGGATACGTGATCTGTTCCGTGATCAGAAAGCGGACGAGCGGGCGAAACAATCGCCTGAGCGCCTTGATCACGAGCGGCTGTCGACGTCCGGCTGCCATCTATCTCCTACCGAATCCGAGTCGTCACCCGAAGCTGAAGGCCCACGGCGTAGTCCGCCGCTCGCGCGGAGAGGCCTGCGAGCGCGTAGGGATGGACGCTGAAGCGGTCGTTGAACGCGATTGCAGCGAACGGCCCGACCTCGTGACGGTCACCCCGGCCGGGCACCGAGCTCTGACTCCACGCGTAGCGGGCTCCCAGACTGAACCGATCGTTCCAGCGCAGCGAAACTCCCGCGCCCGCGCGCCAGGTATTGTCGCGGTTCTCGTCTTCTGGCTCTCCGACGAACTTGTATCCCGCCGAGGCGAAAGGGGTGATCCGGCGGCGGCCGAGGCGAAACTGTTTCGCCAGCCGCGTCTCGAGCGTGTAGTCGAACTCACCGCTTCCGAGGTTCTTCTCCTCGCTCGCCGTGGGGATCTTGAGTCGTCCCGACAGCTCCACGAAGGGCCAGCTTCGCGAGGCCGGAAAGTAGAGATAGGACGCCTTGAAGTTGACGTCCCCGATGCCCTCGTCGACTCCCATCCCACGAGTTCCACTCGCCTCACCGCGGAATGGTCCGTCGACGCGCAGGTAGGGCACGGTCACCCGCAGCCGGAATCGGTCACCCGGGGAGAGCCGCAGCCGGTCGAAGCGGTACTCGACCGAGACGGGAACGGACAGCACATGGGTGTCGCCGGCGTCGCTACCGAAATCGCCGGAACGGAAGTCGAAGCCGGTGGCGACGCGCAGGCGCCCGGCGTACCAAGGCCCTTCGGCCGCTGCGGGTGCGGCCGAAAAGACCGTCACGAGCTGAACCGCCAGCGCACTCCGTACCGCCCGGCTTCTCCAGCCCCTGCTGCGCGCTTCCATCGAACGAAACCCCTCCGCTTGCTGCTGTGTCATTCGCTCTCCAGTCTTCGATGGTCCGATCAGCGGATCTCCCGACCCGCATTCTCCGTGAGTCTCGGGGATTTATCAGATTCCTGCGGTCGACCTCTTGACGAATCATACCTGCGAGATAAAATCCCGCAAGTTACTGGGAGGCGCATCGCATGAAACGAGTTCTTCGCCACGAGCGGGTCGACCCGAGAGAGTTGGGAGTGCAACCTGGTGAACCAGCAGAGGTATTCCCGTTCCCGGCGAATCGGGTTCCCCACGGGGAGGAACAGGAAGCCGTGGCCGCCGTGCTCGCGACGCCGCCGCTCCTGTCCATGTGCGCCAAGGCCGAGCCGCTCACGCTGGCGAGCGACTCTGGTCGGGAGATTCCCAACGCCTACGCGACCCGGCGGGTCCCGCGCTCCGAGATGCGCTGGCTGCTGGCCGGCGACCACCGGCCGCGCCCCGGAGACCTGGTGCTCGCGCGCATCGAGGCCCTCGGGCACCACACGCGCCTGCAACTTCCCAACGGCCGCAGGCGCCAGCTGTTCGAAGGCGATGAGGTGATCGTCGCCTACGCCGATCGCTACGCGCCGCAGCAGTTCGAGGCGCACGTGCCGTCCGACCTGGGGCACTGTCACCTGGTGGCAGCCGGTGGCGTCGCCTCCAAGGTGCGATCGCAGCACAATCGCATTCGGCGCGGCCCGACGTTGATTCGCCCGCTCGGCCTGGTTTCGGCGGAGCGCAACGGGCGGCCCCTCAACACCAAGGACTGGGCCCTGCCGCAGGCGATCCCGACCCGCCGCGACATCCCCACGGTCGCCATCCTCGGCACCGCGATGGACTCCGGAAAGACCACCACCGCTGCGTTCTTTGCGCGCGGATTGAGTCGCTACGGATTTCGCGTTGGCTACGCCAAGGTGACGGGAACCGGGGCCGCCGGAGATCCGACCCTCGTGATCGACGCCGGCGCCGATCCGGTCCTCGACTTCACCGACGCCGGCCTGGTCTCGACCTACTGCGTTCCCGAGCCGGAGATCGAGCTGGTGTTCCTCTCCCTCCTCGGCCATTTGCAGGCAGCCGACGTCGACGCCATCATCCTCGAGGTAGCCGACGGGCTCTTTCAGCGCGAGACCGCGGCGCTGATCGAGACTCCCTGCTTCTCTGACTGCACGGATGCCCTGCTCTTCGCCGCCGGCGATGCCATGGGGGCGGCAGCGGGAGCCGGCTGGCTTCGCCAGCGCGGACATCCGCTGATCGGGCTGACCGGAACGCTGGAAGCGGCGCCCCTCCAGGCGCGTGAGGCGGAGGAAGTGACGGGACTTCCCGTATACCGGAGAAGCGAGCTGGCCGACCCGCGCGCGGCGGCGGATCTCTTCGAGACGATCCGCGCGATGCCGCGGTGACCCGCGGTGGCGCGGCGTCGTGACAGACCCCGCATGGGCCGGGAGGGGAACCTGCATCCGGTACGGGCGTTCGCCCGCAGGAATGTCGTGACCGATCCGGAGGCGGGTACCGACGCCCCGGTCGGGTCGCCGGATCGAACGCCTCGCGAAGACATGAGGATCGACGATCTGGTGGCCCGGAACGCCGTGGCGGGCAGGATCACGCGCGTCGTGTCCTCGGGAGACCCGGCTCTTCACTACCGGCTGTACGTTCCGCGGCACGTGAGGCCCAACCGCCCGGTACTCGTGGCGGTCCACGGCATCTCGCTCAACGCGGACGAGCAGGTGTGGGCCTTTGCCTCGCTCGCCGACCGCCACGGGCTCGTGCTCGTCGCTCCCAGCTTCGACGCAGAGCGCTTCGCCGACTACCAACGCCTCGGACGCGTCGGCCGCGGGCCACGGGCCGACCTCGCGCTCGCGCACGCACTCGACGAGCTGCGATCCACACTGGCGATCCGTTCTCGCCGGATGCTGCTCTTCGGGTACTCCGGAGGCGGGCAGTTTGCACACCGCTATACGATGGCCCACCCCAAGCAGGTACGCGCCGCGGTGGTCGCGGCGGCGGGCTGGTACACCTTTCCAGACACCGATGCCCGGTTCCCCTACGGGCTGCGCGTCGGTAACGCCCTGCCCGGCGTTCGCCTGCGCCAGCGCGCATTCCTGCGGGTACCGATCCTGGTCGCGGTCGGCGACGGGGATCTCGAGCGGGAGTCGAGCCTGCGTCAGTCGACGCGTATCGACCAGCTCCAGGGCCGAAATCGAGTCGAGCGAGCAGAACGCTGGATGCAGGCGATGGGAGAGGCCGCAGCGCGCTGCGGCCTGCCTTCCCGCGTCGAGTTGTCGAAGATACCGACGGCCGGCCATTCGTTCGCCGCGTCCTTCGCAGCCGGGCTCGGCGAGCTTGCCGTAAGTTTCCTTCGCAGGCCCGCGTTGCGGCCGAATCGGTCCGTCGACGCGCTTCCAATCCGTGAACGACCAGACAAGGAATCCACATGAGACTTCGCTATCTGACCTCAATCGCCATCGCGCTCATCGTCGGCTCTACGCCGGCGCTGGCCGCCGAGTCGTACGATCTCCTGTCGGGCGACAACGCGACGTTGGATATCTCGACGAATCGCGGGCTTCGGCTCCGCTTCGAAGAGCCGCAGATCGAGTTGCGTCTGGGCGGACGGTTCCACGGCGATCTCGCCTTCTTCGACGACGACGCGAGCTCGATCGACAACGATGCACAGGTCCGCCGGGGCCGGGCCTACATCGCAGGCCGCCTCTTCGAAGATTGGAAGTTCAAGTTCGAGCGCGAATTCTCCGACGAGCGCAGCGGCTGGCGAAACCTGTGGCTGCGTTACGAACCCTTCGACCGAACCTGGATCAAGGTCGGCAACTTCGTCGCTCCGTTCGGGCTAGAAGACGTCGCGAGCTCGAACCACGCGACCTTCATGGAGCGCGCTCTCTCGAGCGCCCTGTCGCCTTCGTTCGGAACCGGGGTGGCGGTCCATCACCGCGGCCGGCTCGGCGATACCAAGCGGCGGAACCACTGGACGGCGACGGGAGCCTTCACGGTGGAGCCGCTGAACGACCGCCAGGACGATCTGCAACACCGCAGCAATCACTGGGCACTCACCTCCCGGGTCACCTTTGCCCCGGTGGCCGAGCGCCGCAGGGTGTTCCACCTGGCCGGCTCCTTCGAGTACCGCAACGTCGATGGTGGAAGCAACTACCGGGTGCGAACGCGGCCGGAATCCGGCATGGCTCCGCCCTTCCTCAGTACGGGCCTGTTGCCAGACGTGGATCAGACGATCGCGTTCGGAGTCGAGGCGGCCACGGTGCTCGGCCCCTTCTCCGCCCAGGCCGAATATATGCGAATGAAGCTCGAGCGAGATACACGGTCGGATCCCGTGTTCGACGGCTGGTACGTCCAGGCGACCTACCTGGTGACCGGAGAATCGCGGCGCTACAGCACGGGAACGGGCACGTTTCGCGGTGTCAGACCGAAGGGAAAGTGGGGCGCCCTCGAGCTCGCCGCCCGTTACAGCATGCTCGACCTCGTCGACGAGACCGTCACGGGCGGACGCGCGAAGAACTTCACGGCCGGTGTCAACTGGTACCTCTGCGAGAACCTGCGCTTGATGTTCAACTGGGTTCACGTCGATGCCCGTAGAAGCGACGGGCAGAGCGACAATCCGGACATCTTCCAATCTCGTCTGATGTTCTTCTTCTGACCTCGCATCGAATTCGAGATCGTCGGGAGACGAGCCCGGGAGACCCGAATGAGCTTGCCGCGAATCTATGCGGGCCGGCGGCGAAGATTGCTGCACAGGCTGGTACTCAACGGCATTGGTCAGGCGATGACCGCATTCGCTCTGGCACAACTGTTGCGCTCGGCGCTCGATCACGCGCGATCTGGCGTCCTCTCGTGGCCACTCGTCGCCGGGATCTCGGCCTCCGGCGTCGTCATCCTGGCGCTGCGGGCGATCGAAGCGGCTGATTCGGAGCGGCTGGGACAGGACTACGTCATGCGGGTCCGTCTGCGTATCTTCGAGAGGATCACGCAGCAACCGCTGGTCGTGGGCGGACGCCGGCGGTGGGGCGTCACGATGACGCGCCTGATCAGTGATTTGAACTCCCGGCGCAACTGGGTGAGTGACGGTGTCGCCCGCTCGATCGTCGCGTCGATCACGATCGTCGGGTTGATCATCGCGCTCAGCTCTTTCCACCGGGCGGCGGCGCTGGCGGCTGTGGGGATGGTGGCTCTGGCCGCAGGCGCCGCCGCGGCGCTCACTCCGATGCTGCGGGGCTATGTCCGCGAGGCTCGCAAGCGCCGCGGTCGATTGGCGAACAACCTGGGTGAGAAGGTGTTCGCTCTCCAGACGGTTCGTCATTTCGGCCACACCGATCGCGAGCTTCACCGGGTCCGGTTGCACAGCCGGAGACTTCGGGACGCACTGGTTCGAAGAATGCGCGCAGCCCGCCTGATACGCGGCTTTCCGAACGCAGCGCTTCCGCTCGCGATCAGCACATTGGTCGTCATCGCTGCGACGAGCGGATATGGCGCTGCAGACGTCGCGGTGGGCATCCTGCTGCTCGGCATGATGGCGACCGCTCTCGGCGATCTCGCCCGCGCATGGGATCACCGCCTGGCGTTCGACGAGGGCCGCAGACGGATTGGCGAGATCCTCTCGGGCCCGCAGCTCCGCGAGGCGCGGGACGCCGTCGATCTCCCCGTCGGCGGGCCCCTGGCGGTGCACTTCGACGCCGTCCGGGTCGATGGACGCCTCGCGCAGGTGACGCTCGGAGCCGCTCCCGGTGAAGTCGTCCTCGTGTGTGGCGAGAGCGGTTCCGGCAAGACGACGCTTCTCGCGCTCGCAGCACGCCTGCTCGATCCCGACGAGGGCCGCGTTCGCATCGACGGAATTCGAGTCGATCAGCTCGCGCCGGAGTCGCTCCACGCGGGAGTGCAGCTGGTGGCGCAATACGTACCGTTGCTGCGGGGCACCGTGGCGCAGAACCTGGGGTACGGAGCCGAAGAGCTCGACCCGTGTTGGCTCGAAGAGGTTTCGCGCGCCTGCGGGCTGTACGAGGAACGGGAGGTTCTTCCCGAAGGGATCGAGACGCGGGTCGAGGAACAGGGCAGGAATCTGCCCGACGGGCTTCGCGCTCGCGTGGCTCTTGCGCGGGCGGCGGCGGGCGCCCCACGTCTCCTGCTCGTCGACGATCCCGTGTTCAGCGTGGATCCGGCTGCGAAGCGCGCGTTGCACGCCGTGTTGGAGCTCCTGGACGCCACCGCGCTGGTCGTCGGCCCCGAAGCCAACCCGCCGATGCAGGCGGATCGCGTCTGGCGGTTGGGGCTCCGACCTTCGTCCGCCAGAACCGCGACGGGGGCGGAGCTGACCGCGGTCGAACAGGGAGCCTGACGCGATGCAATACTTTCGACGCCTGAAGAAGAACGTGGATGTCACTCCGCTCAACGCCGAGATCGCGCGTCGACCGGGAATCTGGCAGGAGCAGACGGGCCGCCAGCGGATCGCTGTCCAGCGCGAAGCCCTGGCAATCCCGATTCGCGGCATCCGAAAATCCTGCATCCGCGGCCGCAAGCGGCGCGACGTGCACGAATCGAGGTTCACGACACTCGCGCGGGAGCTGCCCGTGGCGGTTGCGTTCATTCGCGAGTTTGCGGACGAAATGAACGCCGAGCTCGCGCGCGCCAAGATCGTGAGCTTGCCTCCCGGCGGGAAGGTCTACGAGCACTGCGACCGTGGCGAGTACTACGCCGATCGCGACCGCTTTCACCTCGTTCTCGACAGCGCGGGCAGTTGGATGCGGTGCGCCGATGAAGAAGTGCGCATGCGAACCGGTGAGCTGTGGTGGTTCGACAACAAGCGGCCTCACGAAGCGCGAAACGACAGCGACAGGGATCGTGTCCACTTGATCTTCGACCTCAAACCGAGGCGGGGAGCGGTGGGAGATCTCGCGCGGCCCGAGGGCGAGCTCTAGCCGGGCGTTCGGTCGAGTCGGTCGAAGCGCGCGCCGGGCCGGAATCGACGGTGCTGCATGCGTTCAAGGCGCTGGAATTGCTAGTGTATCGCTCAGCCCGCGCCTCGGCGCACTCGTGCTGCGGCAGCAGTCGAGCAAGCCGGGTGACGGCTCCCCATCAGAGCGATCCAGCTCGATTGCGAGAGATGACGACGAGTTGCTGCATCGCTCGGAAAGACCGGCCGCACATTCGCCGATGACAGGATGTCTGCGCGGTCTTCGCGTCCCACGGGACCGGGCCGTAGCCCTTCAGCGAAATCTCTCGCTGCGCTGGCGCGGGAGGTGGATCGCGCTGCTCGCGGTGGCCTGGGCCAGTGCCGCGCTGGCGCAGGAGACCGCGGTGGTTCCGGGCTGGGAGTACGATCCGGACATCGCCCGGGACATCCTCGACACCTGCGCCGGCTGTCACGGCACCCTCGGCCAGGGCGGAAAGGACGGCACCTATCCCCGGCTCGCCGGCCTGAAGCAGGAGTACATCGCCAAGCAGCTGCGCGCTTTCAAGGCGCGCGAACGGATCAACATCCCCATGCAACCCTATGCGATCGAGCGCGAGCTTCCCGAGAGTGACATCCTCGACATCGCCCGCCTGCTCTCGACCATCGAGCTCCCAACCGAGATGCCCTCGTCCGACACGCCCATGTCGGCTCTCGAGCGCCTGCGCACCGCCCAGGCGGTCTTCAACGTGCGCCGGGTCGATGGCGACATTGAACGGGGCGCCGCGATGTACGAAGAGGAGTGCAGCGACTGCCACGGACCGCAGGGCTGGGGGGAGGATGACGCGCCTCAACTCGCGGGTCAGTACACCGAGTACCTGCGCCGTCAGCTCGCGAGCTTCCAGTCGGGCGAGCGGTCGAACGACGACATGGAGGGAGTCCTCGACTTCCTCACCCCCCGGGATCTGGAAGACATCTTCGCCTATCTCGCGTCGCGTGACGATTGATCCGAGACGCCGGTGCCGATCTGCGGCGCGTCAGGGGCCGTTCAGGACGCGCCCCACGCCGAACTCGACGAAGGCCGCGCCAAACCACGCAATCGGTGGGATGATCACGTAGACCGCCAGCCGCGAGTAGGTCGACCCGTCGATGGGCCATGTCAACGTGTCGCGGATCCGGTCCCTGTGCTGTAGCAAGGCCTCGATCTCCTGGATCGCCTCGGGAGTTCGTTCTCTCGACGCACCGTCGAAACTCCGAGTCAGCGCCTCGAGAGAGTCGGCGCGGGCACGAACGAGTCGTCGATGGATGGAGATCATCGGCAGAAGGAAGAGAAACGTGGCGGACGGAATCGCGACCAACATTGCGGCTGCGTAGTTTTCGAACCTGAACCGGGCGTCGAGGGATTGCACGGTCGACAACGCGAGTAGCAACACGACCACGAGGACATCGTCGACCCCGTTCTTCGAGAAGGCACCGATTCTTTGAATATCGAGAAGATCGAAGTTGGCGGTCTTTCCGAGTCTGTTGAACGCGAGCGCCGTGTGAAGCCGAACGCTCAAGGTGACGCCGACCACCGTCCAGAGAACCACCTGCCCGATCACGATGGCCTGCTCCTGAAAGGTCAGATCAGAAAAGCCGATCAACCAGACGATCGGGGTATTCAACGTCAATGCATAGACGAAGCCGCCGCCGGCTCCCGCCAACGGAATACGGGCCCTGATCGGTCTCAACCATGCGTTCGGATCCCGGTCGGAGATGTGTCGGTCGAACAGCTCTCGTCCATATCGCATGGAGCGGCGCTGGCCGACGATCAAGAAGGTGAGCAGGAAGGATGGAATCAGGACGAGAAGGATCAACGTGCCCAGCAACTGTTCGAAGGAGGTGTAGAATTCGGGAAGCACCTCCGGACGCGTCGCGCCGGAGGCGAGAAACAGCGCTGTGAGCAGGGTGAAACTCGATAGACCGACGATCGCGGCGGAATGGCGCGCGCGATAGATGATGAAGTCCAGTAGCTTCAAGTGCGGCGCTCTCCTGGGGCGCAGAATCCCACGATCATCAAAGGGCCGGAAGCCCTCGTCCCATCAAGTCGACGAAGTTCTCGGCGTAGAAACGGCTGCGAACCTCTTCGCTCGCGTCTCCGAGGCTGCGTTCGAACCGTTCGACTGGCCGGCGCCCGCCCTCGACATGGGGATAGTCCGTCGAGAAGAGACATATCTCCGGACCGATCTGTTGGGTGATCCAGCCGACGTCTTCAGTGGGGTACGGGGTGGCGCGGATCTGTCGCTCGACGTATTCGCTCGGCCGGAGCGACAGCTTCCGGAGTCTCTCCTCGTGCCGCGCAAAGGCGTCGAAGGCCGACTCCATCTGGCGCATCCAGCTCGGTAACCAGATCGCTCCCTGCTCGATCACGCCGATCCGTAGTTCGGGGAAACGGTCGAGGACACCGTCGAAGATCAATGTGGCGAGGGTCTGCATGGGCGGACCGGGAATTCCCATGTAGTCGACGGAGCGAAAGTTCTCCTCACCGCCATGGAAGTCGGGCGGGATGGGAAGTCCGTTCTGGAAGTAGCTCGGGTCGATCAGGTCACCGGTGCCGCCGACGTGGAAGACGATCGGGATTCTCGCTTCCTCGGCAGTGGCCCAGAGCGGATCGAGAGCGATATGGCTGGGCGAGTGTCCCTTCGGACATCCAGACGGAACGAGCAGGGCGGCGGCACCCATTTCGAGTGCCTCGTCGGCCATCGTCTTCGTCCGTTCGAAATCGGCAAGCGGTACATAACATGTCGGCAGCAATCGTGGATCGACGGAGCAGAACTCGATCATTCC
This sequence comes from Myxococcota bacterium, assembly GCA_046754165.1. GTDB lineage: Bacteria > Myxococcota_A > UBA9160 > UBA9160 > SMWR01 > JAFDEI01. Next base: position 1,146 of record JBHHVG010000024.1, on the reverse strand, counting down.
GCGATTGTGCGCCCGTGCGACTCCATAGGAAAAGTCGAGGTCGTCGTCGTGTTCCCAGTCGTGCAGCCGTCGATTGTAGAACGTATTGAAGACGAGTTGGCTCGCGACGCCGATCAGGTCGAGGGTCCGCGGCCTATCCTCGGGAATGAAAGCGCCGGTCGCCGAGAAGTTCTTTCGGTTCATGATCTCTCCGGCTTCGTCGGCGCGATATTCGGACGATGCATGCTTTTCCACGATGCGTGCGAACGCAGCGTCGAGGTCGCCCCGCTGGCTCTCGTTGTCTCCGGTCTGGCGCAGCTCGTTCACGTAGCCAGGCGGAGCGATCCTGTCGCGGATCGCTGGATCCGCGTGATCTCGCAGCCAGTTGGGCGTCTCCATGATGTGTGCATCGGCGTCGTGTACGAGTCGATTCTCGATATAGGCCATGCGTAGAACCTAGCGCGGAACGCCATCCCGGAGTCTCGCCGGATTCTCTATTCTTCACGGTTGCTTGGACGTACGAACGAGCGGCCTCTGACGGGGTCGGATGCTTCGAGAATTTGCGAGCAGAGATGATCATCGAGATCCTGAACGGAAACCTGCTCGATACCGAGTCGATGGAGCTCGTCGGCGAGCGGCACATCACGCTGGCCGAAGACCGGGTCGTCGACGTATCCGAGTCTATTCCGGCAGGCCACGCTGACCTCACGATCGACGCCCGGGGCCAGAATGTCCTTCCGGGTTTCATCGACGCGCACGTGCACCACGTGATCACGACCATGAACTTTGCACGGCTGGCCCGGTTGTCTCCGGTCGAGCAAGCGTTGTCGATGGCAAGACTTGCCGAGGCGACGGTGTTGCGCGGCTTTACGACCGTTCGCGATACGGGCGGCCATACGACGGGTTTGGTTCGCGCGATCGAGGCGGGGCTTTGCGCGGGTCCGCGCATCATCCGGTCCGGTCGCGCGATCTCTCAAACGGGCGGACACGGCGACGTGACGGAGGCACTCGAGGCGGGGCTGTGCGCCTGCCGGGTGTTGAGCAACGATTTCAGCCACGTAGCTGACGGGCCCGATGCAGTTCGTGGCGCAGTACGCCACGAGCTTCGCGATGGAGCACGATTCATCAAGCTCATGACTTCGGGCGGTGTGGCGTCGCCGACAGATC
>JBHHVG010000023.1:0-15169 GCA_046754165.1 Myxococcota bacterium | reverse complement strand
GGATCCGCGGTTCCCACGAAGACCCGCGAGAGTCCCGACGCGAGGATCCCGTCGGTGCAGGGTGGCGTTCGTCCCAAGTGGGCACAGGGCTCCAGGGTGACCGCCAACGCGGCGCCCCGAAGCCCGCGCCCGCCGAAGCGCCCGAGCAATCCCTTCACCGCCGACGACTTCCCGGTACCGCGGTCTCCGTAGAGCAGCACGTGGTTCGACGGAAAGCCGGCCACGAACTGCTCGGAGTTGGCAACCAGACGCGCGACCACGCGATCGACCCCGAAGAGGTCGTCGAGGTCGAAGAGATCGGGTTCCACGATCGGAACGAGACGGCCGGGACCAGCGGCAGTGTCCCAGCGAAACGCCAGATGGCGGTCGAAGGCATCCGGGTGCAGCGGCTCGCCGACCCGCTCCGCGAGTACGCGCTCGGCGAGCTCCAACACACGCCCGAGACGGGCGATCCAGGTGGCGAAGCGTCCCATTCCGACGGATTGTAGGCTGGATCGCGTGGACGCGAATCGCCCAGACTTTCCGCAGCGCCTCTAGCGGAGGGCTGCCACGTCTTCCCAGCGGTCGGGCAGCGGGGTGCCGACGACGCGGAAGAAGATCTCGAGGAAGCGGTAGGTCAGGCCCCAGACGACGTGGCTCTCGGCCTCACCGACCCGGATGCCGGGGAAGATCATGCCGCGGCGCGGGAGCGGGTAGTCCACATGGCGCGCCGGATCCAGCAGGCCGGCCACGGGAAACCAGAAGGCGTCGGCGACCTCCCAGTTGGGCACGAGGCGTCCCGGGTCCGCGATCCGGTACACGAACGCCGAGATCACCATGCCGCGATCCGCCGCCGCGGCGTGACGCCCCCGGAGATCATCGAGCCGTCCGAGCACCTCGGCTCCGTGCAGGCTGACGCCGACCTCCTCCAGGGTCTCGCGCTCGGCGGCGCTCTGGGAGCGCGCATCCTCCGGGTCGATGCGGCCGCCGGGAAACGCCATGTCGCCCGACCAGGGGTCTCCGTCCCGCTTCGCGCGCTCGATGAAGAGCAGCTCGGGCCCATCGTCCATCTCCCGCAGGATCAGCGCCACGGCCGCGCGGCTGTCGGCCGGCTCGGTTTCCGTCACCGGCTCGTGCGCCGACAGCGCGCCGCGGATCTCCTGCAGGGTGGCCACGGACGGGAGGATAGTCGACACGGCCGCGGCGGCGCGCACCTTTCCGCCGCGCGGGGTTGCTACCCTGGGCCGATGGCGACGCGCCAACCCCTGGCACCGGAACCCAAGCGCATCCTCGACATCGCCCGCAAGGATCGCGTCGCGGCGACGCGCGCCCTGGCCGAGCTCTCCCTCGCACAGCAGACGGCGGTGGTGTGCGATGCGCCCATCGCCCGGCGCGCCGAGCTGCTGGGCCTCGTGCCCTTCCCCGAGAAGGTGGTGCCCGAGATGCCCGAGGGGGAGCTGTGCTTCACGCTGAAGGCGATCGGCCTCGCCGACGCGCCGTGGCTGCTCGAGTACGCGACGCCCGCGCAGGTGGTGGCGTGTGTCGACCTCGACGGCTGGACGGGGATCGCGCCCGACCGGGAGGCGCTCGATGCGTGGCTCGATGCGCTGGCGGAGACCAGCGCCGAGAGCTTCCTGCGATCCGCGTTGGCGCTCGATGCCGAGATCGTCGTGTTGTACCTGCGGGGCCGCATCGCGGTGGTGCAGAAGCCAGACGAGAAGGAGGGCTGGGATCCGCCCGAGGGCTCGCAGACCATCGACGGTCAGTTCTACTTCGTTGCGCGGGCCACGGACGACGACCTCGCCAGCATCGTGCGCCTGCTGCGCGGCCTCTTCGAGCGGGACTACTGGACGTACTTCCGGATGATGCAGGGATGCATCTGGGAGCTCGATTCCGTCAACGAAGAGTGGGCGCTTCGCTGGAGAACCGGGCGACTCGAAGACCTCGGTTTCCCTCCGTGGGAGGAGGCAATGAACATCTACCGCTTCCTCGACGTGGACCAGCGGGCCGCACTTCCCGAGGGCGAACACCCCCTCGACATCCGCGAGTGGCACCTGGCCCTGTGGATCCCCGAGCTGCCGACGGCGGACGGTCGGCGGCTGGTCTTCCAGACGATCCAGCGGCTCGACGACGACGAGCGGCGCGCGGCGTTCTACGCCTTCGTCGCTGTCGCCAACAAGATCGCCGTGGCCGACGAGATGAAGCTCAGCGACGCCGAGTTCACGCCCAGGGCGATCGACAAGGCGGCGGATTTCATCAGCGTCGGGCTCGAGTACGTCGCGTCCGCGCGCAACCTCGAAGCCGTCGACGTGCTCCGGCGTGTCCCGATGGTGCGGCTCTTCCGAATCGGCGCAAACCTCGAACCGGAACGCGCGCGCGCGTGACCGAGGGCCGGATGCAACAGGGCCCGCCAACGATTGCGCGCCGACGGGCCCGAAAACCGATCGCAGCCGCGAACCTAGAGGTCGACGGCCTTCAGGGTCTTGCGCTTGTTGCCGATCGCGCGCCCTTCCGCTTCGGCGATGAGGCCGCGGACAACCTTGTCGAGCGCCCCGTAGAACTCGGACCCGACGTTGCACTTCTTCGTGGCGGCCTTGGTGCGGGCCTTGGAAATGATGAGGTCCCCGCCGCCCGCCTTCCGCCGAGCTGCCTTCTTCTTTCTCGCTGCCATGTTTCCTCCGAATGAGCCGGAATGCCCCCTTGGGCCCGGCTGTCACCCCCATGTCGTTCCATACGCCATGGTTCAGCCCGGCGGATCATAGGGCTTCTCTCGACGGAATCAATCGCAAAATAAGCCGCGAGACGGGGCGACAGGGCCGAAAACGGGCAGTTTTCCTGACGCTCCAACGTCGGCGCCCGGGCGAAGGTGCAGAAAATACAGTAATGAGTCCGCCCACCTTCGCCGCAGAACGATGCGGCGGCGCACTTCGTCACGGATGCGGGACGCGGTGCCCGAACCGCGAGGTGAAAGAAGAGTTGACGATCCCGGTCGACCTGGACGCTGCGCGCTCGGAGCGTTTCACCGTCGATCGGCTCGACGGAGTAACGCTGCGCGCCAGACACTTCGGGCGGGAGAGCGATCCGCTGCTCGTGCTGCTCCACGGCGGCGGCGCCAACGCACACTGGTGGGACCACCTCGCCCCGACACTGGCCGAGAATCATCACGTCGTGGCGATGGACTTTCGCGGACACGGCGACTCGGATTACCCGGAGCGCGTCGAGGTCGGCGCGTTCGACCGGGATCTCGACGCGCTCCTCGATCACCTGGGGGACCCGGGGGCCCTGTTGGTGGGGCACTCGATGGGGGCGCACATCGCTGTGGGACGCGCGGCCCGGTGTCGCAGCCAGCGCGGCGTGGTGGCGATCGAGATCTCGCGGGGCAGCGGGCGGAGCGACCGGCGGCGGACGCGGCTGGCTCTCGCGGCCCGGCGCACCTATCCGACCTACGAGGAGGCGGTGCGCCGCTTCCAATTCGTGCCGCGCGCGCGCGGCGTCGACCCGGACCTGCGCGTGGCGAGCGCCCGCCAGTCGGTGCTCGAAGAAGAGGACGGTCGCTTCGGGTTCAAGTTCGACGCGCGCTGGTTCTCGCTGCCCCCCGCCGACCCGCCGGACTTCGCACGAATCGCCTGCCCGGTGCTCGTGATCCGCGGGGCGGACAGCAACCTGCTCACCTCCCAGGGGACCGACGAACTCGCTGCCCTGATCCCGGACAGCCGCAGTGTCGCGATCGCCGGCGCCGGCCACAACGTCCACGTCGAGCGCCCCCGGCAGGTGCTCTCGGCCGTGGAGAGCTTTCTCGCGCCCCTTCGTTGACGCCACCGCCCACGGACCCTGTATCCTCGCGCCAACGGAGGCCGCCATGTCTGACCTGCTCCACCGCCCGCTGACCGAGATCGCAGCACTCCTCGCCGAGCGCTCGCTGTCGCCGGTCGAGCTGATGCGGGAGACCCTCGACCGGATCGAATCCACCAACACCAAGCTCAACGCGTTCGTGCTGCTGCGGGGCCAGGGCGAGCTGCTGGCAGACGCAGCGGAGGCGGAGCGCCGCATCCAGGCGGGCGCAGGCCGGCCCCTCGAGGGCATCCCGCTCGGCGTGAAGGATCTCGAAGACGTCGAGGGACTGGTGACCTCTCAGGGCTCTGTTCCGTTTCGGGACGACGTCGCGACACGAGATTCCGTCCAGGTGGAGCGGCTCGAGGCGGCCGGCGTCATCGTCGTCGGCAAGACGAACACACCGGAGTTCGGCTATACCGCGATCACGAAGAACCTGCTCTTCGGCGTGAGTCGCAACCCCTGGAACCTCGACCGGACCCCAGGCGGCTCGAGCGGCGGTTCGTCCGCGGCCATCGCCGGCGGCGTGATTCCGATGGTCACGGGGAGCGACGGCGGCGGCTCGGTGCGCCTGCCAGCGTCGTTCACCGGCTGCTTCGGTCTCAAACCCAGCTACGGCCGCATCCCACACGAGTCGACCCGGCTCTGGACCATGGACGACACCTCCGTCCACGGCCCGTTGACCCGAACCGTCGAGGACGCGGCGCTGCACCTCGACGCCACAGCCGGGCCCCATCCGCTCGACCCCAACTCCCTGCCCCACCCCGGGCATTCCTACCGCGACGTCCTCGGAGACCTGCCCGAGCGTCTGCGCATCGGTTACTCGCCGGATCTCGGCTACGCGGTCGTGCAGAGCGACATCGCACAGCTGGCCCTCGACGCAGCGCAAAGCTTCGAGGACATGGGCCACCACTTCGAGGAGGTGAAGGGCGGCCTACCGGAGACCGGGCGTGACTGGGGCCTGGGGGGCGCCTTCGAGCTGCTGGCGCGGCTCGGTCCCCTGCTCCCGGAGCACGAGAGGGACTTCGGCAGGACCTTCATCCGCGGCGTGAAGGCGGGCAACGCCATGAACGCGGAGCTGTGGGGCAGCATGCGGCGCCGGCGCGCGGAGCTCAACAACTGGTGCGCCGAGATCTTCGAGCGCTACGACCTGCTGCTGACCCCCACCGTCCCCTTCGACGCGCCTCCGGCCAAGGGGCCCTTCCCGGCGGAGACCGAGGGGCGGGCCCAGCCCGTCGCCAGCGTCGCGAGCTTCACGATCCCCTTCAACCTGTCGTGGCACCCGGCGGCAACCGTGCGCGCCGGCCTGTCGAAGGCGGGCCTGCCGGCCGGCCTCCAGATCGTGGGACCCCGACACCGGGACGATCTCGTGCTCCAGGCGGCCTCCGCCTACGAGCGCGTGCGGCCCTGGGCCCAGGAGTGGCCGGATATCTGAGGATCCGAGGCGGCCCCTCGGCCGCGTCGCGGCGGGGCGGGGATCCGCCAGATCCGCGACGCGGACGTGCTCAGGATCGGCGCAGCAGGTTGTATTTGATCACGCACCAGACGGCGCGGATGCCGTCGCGGAAGCCGATCTTCTTGCCCTCGGCATAGGTGCGCCCGGCGTACGAAACGCCGACCTCGAAGATGCGGCACCGGAGGCGCGCGACCTTGGCCGTGATCTCCGGCTCGAAGCCGAAGCGATCCTCTTCGATGGTGATCTCCTGGAGAATCTCGCGACGGAAGACCTTGTAACAGACCTCCATGTCCGTGAGGTTGAGATCGGTCAGCATGTTGGACAGCAGCGTGAGGCTCTTGTTCACGACCGAGTGCCAGAAGTAGAAGACCCGGTGCGATTCGCCGCCGATGAACCGCGAGCCGAAGACCACGTCCGCCTTTCCCTCTCGGATCGGTGCGAGCAGCTTGGCGTAGTCCCGCGGGTCGTACTCGAGATCCGCGTCCTGGATCAGCACGATGTCGCCGGTGGCGGCGGCGAAGCCCGAACGGAGTGCGGCCCCCTTGCCCTGATTCGTTTCGTGATAGATCACACGGGCGACCCGCGGCTCGATCTTCTCTCGAATCAGCTCGCGCGTACCGTCCGTGGAGGCATCGTCGACGATGACGATCTCCTTGTCGCGAACGGGCGAGCTCTCGACGGCACCGATCAGCGTCTCGATCGTGGTGATCTCGTTGTAGCAGGGAATGACGATCGAGACGGTCTCCACGGCCGTAGCATACCTCGCTCGCGCGGCTTCTCCGTCCGAATCGGGCCGTCGCCCTACTCGTCGGTGACGCAGCCTTCGGACGCGCTCTTCACGTTCTTGATGTACTTGTAGAGCGTCCCGCGCCGAGCCTTGTTCGGCGGCGGCGTCCACTCCGAGCGGCGGCGCTCGAGTTCCTCGTCGCTCACCTCGAGGTCGATCGCGCGCTTCTTGGCGTCGATGGCGATGACGTCTCCGTCTTCCACCAGCGCGATCGGACCGCCGTCCTGCGCCTCCGGGACGATGTGCCCGATGATGAAACCGTGGGAGCCGCCGGAGAACCGGCCGTCGGTGATCAAGGCGACGTCTTCACCGAGGCCCACCCCCATGATCGCCGACGTGGGCGTCAGCATCTCCGGCATGCCCGGCCCCCCCCTCGGCCCCTCGTAGCGGATGATCACGACGTGCCCCTTGTGGATCTCTCCACGCTCGACGGCAGCCAGCATGTCCTCTTCGCAGTCGAAGGTGATGGCGGGGCCGTTGAACAGGAGCCCCTCCTTGCCGGTGATCTTGGCGACGGCGCCTCCGGGAGCGAGTCGGCCGCGCAGGATCTGGATGTGGCCCGATTCCTTGATGGGGTCGTCCCAGTCGTGAATGACGGTCTGGCCATCGCGGAGTCCGGGCACGTCTGCGAGGTTCTCGGCGATCGTCCTGCCGGTCACCGTGAGGCAGTCGCCGTTCAGCACCCCGTGCTCGAGCAGCATCTTCATCACCGCGGGCGTGCCGCCGACGTCATGCACGTCCTCCATCAGGGAGCAGCCACTGGGCTTCAGGTCTGCGAGGTACGGGATGCGGTCGCTCACCGCCTGGAAGTCGTCGATTGCGAGCCCGACGCCGACGCTGCGCGCCATCGCGATCAGGTGGAGCACCGCGTTCGTCGACCCGCCCAGCACCATCAGGAGGACCATGGCGTTCTCGAAGGCGTCGCGGGTCATGATGTCCGTCGGCACGATGTTCTCTTCGAGGAGCTTGCGGATGACGTGGCCCGCCTGGCGACACTCCTCGAGCTTGCGGGGGTCGACCGCCGGCGTCGACGAGCTGTAGGGAAGCGACATCCCGAGCGCCTCGATCGCCGAAGCCATGGTGTTGGCCGTGTACATCCCGCCGCAGGCGCCAGGCCCGGGACAAGCGCGGAGCACGATCTCGCGGCGCGTCTCCTCGTCGATGCGCTTCGCGATGTACTCGCCGTAGCTCTGGAAGGCGGACACGATGTCGAGGGGCTCGCCCGCTGCATTGCGGCCTGGCTGGATGGTCCCGCCGTAGACCATCAGGGACGGGCGGTTCACCCGAGCCATGCCCATGATGCAGCCGGGCATGTTCTTGTCGCAGCCCGGCAGGGTGATGCAGGCGTCGTACCACTGTGCGCCCATGACCGTCTCGATGGAGTCCGCGATGAGGTCGCGGGACTGGAGCGAGAAGCTCATCCCCTCCGTACCCATCGAAATGCCGTCGGAGACGCCGATGGTGTTGAACCGCAGGCCCACGAGTTCCGCCTCGACGACGCCCTCCTTGACCACCGCCGCCAACTGGTCGAGGTGCATGTTGCAGGGGTTCCCCTCGTACCAGACGCTGCCGATGCCGACCTGGCCCTTCTGCATGTCGGCCTCGGAGAGGCCCGTGGCGTGCAGCATGGCCTGGGACCCGCCCTGGGACTTGGGCTGGGTGATGCGTTCGCTCGTGCGGTTCAGCTTCTTCGCCATCTCGCTCTCCGGGGTGAATCGAGGCGACCGACCGAGGATACCTCCGCGCACGATTCTCTCCACAGGACCGGCACCGGCGCCCTGGGCCTGCGGCGGTGATATCCTGCGCGCGATGTCCGACGATCGAGCCGGAGACATCGCCCCGCCTGCACCGCGCCCACTCGCCCACCGCGTGGTCGCCGGAATCGCATTGGTCGCGCTGCTCACCGCAGCGGGGCTGGCGAGCTGCTGGATCCTCACGGGCCGGGCCGACTTCGGCGTGAACGGTCCACCGGACCCGCCCTCCACACGAGAGGAGACGCCGCACCGCGGCACCCAAGGACATCGTTGACCCCGAGCAGAGACCCGCCCCAACAGAGCCTCCCGCGTGAGGTACGCCGCGCTCTCCTCGGGCGTTCGGGCCCGGTTATTGGGTGGGCGCACCGTGCCACGCCGGGCGCGCGGGGTTGATAGAATCTGGCGGACGCCGCGACGACGGAGACCCCCATGCCCACGACCCAGGAGATCAGCGATCAGATCGAGATCGCGCGGGTGCTGAACCGCTACTTCCGATCGATGGACACGAAGGACTACGGGCTCCTCGACTCCGTCTTCACGCCAGACGCCGAAGTCCACTACGAGAACCCGGGCGACCTGATGACGACCTATCGCGACATGGTCCCCGTGTTCGAGGCCTTCAACGACTCGTTCTTCTTCATGCAGCACATGGCCAGCCAGTTCGACATCGAGGTCGACGGCGACACCGCGATCTCGACGAACAACCTGCGCGCGGTCCACTTCCAGGAGACCAACGACGGCCGGGAAAACCGCTGGGTGGTCCATGGGACCTACCGGGACGAGCTCGTCCGCACTCCGGACGGCTGGCGCGTCCGTTCGCGCCACTTCCGCGGCGGGCACATCGAGGGCGAGCTGCTGCCCGCCGACCAGGTCAAGAGCTTTCCGCGACCCCGTCACCTCCAAGCACGTCCGTAGCCCCGCGCGCGCGGGCCGTGACCATCACCAGCACGCCCACCAGCGCGCAGATCCCGCCGCCGTAGAACACCGGCACATAGCCGGAGTGCTCGGCGAGCACACCGAAGCCCATGGCCGCGCCGGCAAAGCCTACGTGGAAGGCGCCCTGGAACACCGCCATCACCTTGCCTCGCTCGTTGGCGCGAACCCCCCCGATCGCCAGCGAGTTGAGCGACGGGTATGCGAAGCCGTGGGCCGCACCGAGGCCGACTCCGAGAACCACGAGCCCTGCCGGTCCGGACATCCACGCCATGGCGGCGACATCGACGGCGTAGAGGCACAGGGATGCGATGGCGACGCGCGCGCGCCCGGCGCGGTCGATGTAATGGCCGAGTCCGGCGCGAACGATCATCGCCGCCGCCGCATAGGCGACGAAAAATCCACTGACCGTGTCGATCCCGAGCGAGATCGCGAACGGCTGGTGGAACGTGACGACGGTGCTCATGGCCGCGCCGACCATCCCGATCACGACCATCAGGCGCACCAGCTCGGGCCGCTGGATCACCTGCCACAAGCTGCGCGGTTTCGCCGGCGCTGCATCCACCGCTCTGTCTCGCAGGCTGAGGGAGAGAACCGCGCAGACCGACGACGCCGCCGCGGCGGCGACGAAGGCCCAGGGCCAGCCCGCGCTCGACGCGATGGCCTCGACTCCCGCAGCCGCGACGCCGTTCATCGCGAGCATCGCCAGGCCGAAGAGCGCGATCGCCTGTCCCACTCGTTCGGCCGGCGCCTCGTCGACGGCGATGGTGGCGCCACCGACGAAGACCATGGCGAACGCGACGCCCTGGCCAGCACGCAGCGCGAAGATCAGCGGGCCCAGGTCGGCGACGCGGGTGAAGGCCAGACACAGCGTCGCCATCAGCAGCGCGCCCGCAGTCATGAACCGGCTGCGTCCGAAGTGATCGACGAGCACGCCCATCGCCGGAATGCAGATGATAGTGGCCGTGCTGTAGGCGGCCGCGACGAGCCCGACGTCCCCGGGGCCCGCGGCGAGCTCCGTCACGAGGAACTTCGGCAGCATGAAGAAGCTCGAAAAGGCGTAGCCGAAGCTCGCCTGCGCGACGAGCAGCGTCGAGAAGTTGCGCTTGAACAGGGGCGGCGGCTTCTCACGGACTGCACCGATCGACATGTCTGCTCCAATCGCGCCGCGTGCCGTTCGGAGCGGGATTCGGTGCTACTCCGGAAACCCCCTCCGACGAATCGCGGCGAGAGAGGGTGGCGGGATATGCGATTCATCCGGTGGCCGCGCCCGAGGGTGGGCGCCGAGGACTCACCCGGGATGGTGTACGCAACCCTCCCGAGCGCGTCAACGGTCTCGCGGGATCTCGCCCGAGGGCGTACGCTCGGGTCGGCGCGCGGACCAGGAACCCCCGCCGCCCCGGAGGTCCTGCCGTGAATTTCGGTCTCTTCTTCGCCAACGCCGGCCCCTTCTCTGCGCCCGATACGTTCGAAGCCCTCGTGCGAAGCGCGGAAGAGGTGGGATTCGAATCCATCTGGGTCGTGGAACACGTCGTGGTTCCGGAGGGCTACCAGTCGATCTATCCGTACAGCGACAGCGGCAAGATGCCCGGGCCGGAGGGCACTCCGATCTCGGACCCCCTGGTCGCGCTCTCCTACGCCGCAGCGATCACGACCCGCATCAAGCTCGCGACGGGCATCATCATCCTCCCCCAACGCCATCCCTTCTACGTCGCCAAGGAGTTCGCCTCGCTCGACGTGTTGTCGCGCGGGCGCGCGATCATGGGAATCGGGATCGGCTGGCTCGAGGAGGAGTTCGATGCGCTCGACATACCCTTCCACGAGCGCGCCGCACGCACGGAAGAAAGCGTACAGGCCGTGCGTTCGCTGTGGCGCGAGGGTGCCGAGGGATTCGACGGCGACTTCTACCGCTGGAAGCCGGTTCACTCGCGGCCGCAGCCCGTCCAGGACCGGATCCCGGTCGTCGTCGGTGGGCATGTGGAAGGCGCGGCGCGGCGCGCCGCGCGCATCGGCGACGGATTCTTCCCAGCCCGGGGCAGCCTCGATCACCTGGCCGGGCTCTTCGACCGCGTGCGCGATGAGTGCGGCAAGCAGGGACGTGATCCGTCCGAGGTCGAGCTCAGCGCGTCGCTCGAAAAGCCCGACCTCGACGCGGTCCGCCGCTTCGAGGACCTCGGCGTGTCTCGCCTCGTCGTCGCGCCGCCGGCCTTCGACCCGGACGGCATCAAGAAAGGCCTCGATACCTTCGCGAACGATGTGATCCACGCCCTCTGAGGGCGCGCGTCAACCGGCCGCGGGAGCGTCCGCCTCGTCCGAGCCGGCGGGCGACCAACCCAGCCTCGCGAGAGTGAGGCGCGCATCTGTTCGCTCGCCCTGGTACACGACGATGGAGGCGACGTCACCCGCCTCGAGCTCGATCCGCTGGTGCATCACGAGCGCACGCTCGTTGCGCCGGACCATCAGGATCACGAAGTGCTCGGCCGCGAAGCCCGGGTCGTCGTTCACGGGATTCTCCTCGGTCGAAGCAGCGCCGCCCCAGACCCATTGCTCGACGGCGAGGTCGTCGTGTCGCTCGCGGACCTCCCAGCGCGCCGCATCGTGGGGGCCGTCGAAGAGAACCACCGCCTTCTCGTTCTCGACGAGCTCCGGGGCGAGGCCGCTCTCCGGGCGGTCCACCGCCACATACCCCTCGGACACGCCGAACCGCTCGCGCGCGCGGCTCACGAACACGCTGTTCAGCATCTGATTTGCCGTCGCGCCGACAACATCGCGCACCCGCTCGAAGCGGGCGCGCTGCATGGTCCGCTCCTGGAGCGCATCGCCGTAGACGACCGCGATGCCGCTCTCCTCCGCACGACGACAGTTTTCGGGATTCGAGTCCAGGAAGATGACCGGCTCGCCCGCGTCCCGTAGCTCGCAACCCAACAGGAAGCCCAGGCCCTGGGCGCCGAGAATCGCGATGGTGTCGCGGCTCGGCAGGCGCTGATCGAGGAGGGCGGCGACGGGCCCGGCGGTCAGACCCGCCAGCACGACCGTCACGGCGATGGTGAGGAACACCAACGCCCGGACCTCGGCACCGCCGGGAATGTGCTGGCGGTCGAGGGCGACGGCGGCAACGGAGGCGACGGCCGCGGCGACGATACCCCGGGGCGCGACCCAGGCGAGGAGCACCCGCTCGCGCCAGTCGAGGTCGGAGCCGAGTGTCGAAAGCCAGACTCCGATGGGCCGGACCAGCAGCACGAGGCCGGCAACCACCAACAGTCCGTTCATTCCGAGCTTCTGGACGTCGGCCAGCCGCACATCCGCCGCCAGCAGGACGAACAGCAGCCCGATCAGCAGGATCGACAGCTGGTCCTTGAACTCCCGCAGGTCGCGGTCTACCAGGGTGCGCAGGTTTCCGACGACGACGCCCGCGACGGTCACCGCCAGGATCCCGCTGTGCGAGACCACCTCGTCGCAGCCCTGGAAGAGCAGGAGCACGGCGGCCAGGACGAAGATGTTCTCGTGACCCTCGGGCACCAGGCGCCGGACCCGCAGCAAGAAGGCCAGCGCAAAGCCCGCACCGACGCCCGACGCCGCGCCAAAGCCGAGCCGGAAGAGCAGATTGGTCGTCTCGTTCGCGACCGATTCCGCGCCGGGAGCGAGGGTCAGCTCCAGCAGCAGCACCGCGAGAATGGCGCCGACGGGGTCGATCATCACACCCTCGGCCTCGAGCACCGTTGCGACCCGGGGGCGCAGGCGGAGATCACGCACGATGGGCCCGACCACGGTGGGGCCGGTCACGACCACGAGGCCGCCGAACAAGACCGACTGGGTCCACGGCCAGCCCAGGAGCGCGTGTGCGACGACGGCAGCGCCCATCAGCGTCAGCACGGCACCCCAGGTCACGAGCCGGCGGATGGGCGCCTGCGAGCGGCGCAGCCGTCGGATCTCGAGATTGAGGCCGCCCTCGAAGAGGATCACCGCCACGGCGAGGTCGACGATCGCGAACAGTCCGTCGCCGAGAGATCGCGGCTGGACCCACCCGAGGCCGTCCGGTCCGAGCGCCGCGCCCGAGAACAACAGCAACACGATGCCCGGAAGCCGCAGATGGCGCGCCACGGACTGAGCGAAGATTCCGACGGCCAGGGCCAGCACGACCGTCAGGGCGGGATGGGCACCTTCCACGCCGCGAGACTACCCCGACATGCAGCCTTCGTCCCATCGCCGCCGGCGGCCCTGGTACAATCGCGGCCCGGCGAAGAAGCGCCGGGGAGGAAACCCCATGTCACTCGAAGGCTTAGAATCCTCGACGTACACGCACGACGGCGCCGAGCGCACCGTGTTTCGCCGCGGCAGCGGCCCCGGCGTGGTGATCGTGCACGAGGTCCCGGGCATCACGCCCGAGGTGGCGGCCTTCGGCCGACGCGTCGCGGACGAGGGTTTCACCGCGGTGCTCCCGACCCTCTTCGGAACCCCGGGCAAGGAGTTCTCCCTTCCCTATGTCGCGAGTGGGTTGATCCGCGCCTGCATCCACCGCGAGTTCCACGTCCTCGCCAGCCGCGGGTCGAGCCCTGTCACCGAATGGTTGCGCGCGCTGTGCCGGGCCGTGCACGGCGAGTGTGGCGGCCCGGGTGTCGGCGCAGTAGGCATGTGCCTGACGGGGAACTTCGCGCTCTCGCTGATGGTCGATGAGGCCGTGATGGCGCCGGTGCTGAGCCAGCCCTCGCTTCCCTTCCCGGTCTCCGCCAACCACAAGGCCAGTCTCCACGTATCGGACGAGGACCTCGAGGTCGTGAAGCGCCGGACGCGGGAAGGCTGCGGCGTCCTCGGCCTGCGCTTCACCGCGGACCCGCTCGTCCCAGCGGAGCGCTTCGAGACGCTGCGGCGCGAGCTCGGTGACGGCTTCGAGAGCATCGAGATCGACTCGGGCCGGGGCAACGCCCACGGCATTTCGCGGACCGCCCATTCGGTGCTGACGAACGACCTCGTCGACGAAGAGGGGCACCCCACGCGCGCCGCCCTGGACCGGGTGCTCTCCCTCTTCCGCGAACGCCTGCGACCGGCCTGACGCGGCGCTACGCGGCCGCCTCGTCGGCTTCGCCCGCGCGGCGCCGACGCTCCTCCTCGATCTCCTGGTCGATGTCCGAAGTCGACTCGTTCTCGTACTGGAGGATGTCGAGTTCGTGAAAGCGACGGCGCTGCTCTTCTGACGCGAGCAGACCCAGGCTCTTGACGTTGGGAACGATCTTCGAGAACAACCGGTGCCGGAACATGCGGGCGATGCCAGAGTTCTCCGACGCGGCTTCGCAGGCGTCCGCGTCGAGGCCGAGCCGCTCCCATACCTCGTGGCTCGTGATGCGGTCGCGCATGAGCACACACGCCTCGTACACGAACTCCTCGCGCTCGCGGCGCTCCGCCTCGCTGAGATCCCGGCAGAACTCGCGCAGCGACAGCACGCCGAACGCCACGTGACGCGCCTCATCCTCCATGACGGCGCCGATGAGCTCTTTGAGCAGGACGTTCGACGTCGTATCCCGCAGTGTTCCAAAGGCCGCCAGCGCGAGCCCCTCGACGATGATCTGCATGCCCAGAAACTTGAAGTCCCAACGCGAGTCCGAGAGGATCTGGTCGAGCAGCGACTTCAACGCCGGATTGACCGGGTACTCGTGGCCGAGCTTCTCGAGCACGAAGCGCCGGAAGACCTCGACGTGGCGCGCCTCGTCCATCACCTGCGTCGCCCCGTACTGCTTGCCCTCGAACCAGGGAACCGAGTCGACGATCTGCGCGGTGGCGAGCAGCGCGCCCTGCTCACCGTGCAGGAACTGGCAGAGCTGCCACGTGATCGCTTCGCGGCGCAGGCGCTGGATCTGCGCGTCGTCCAGGCTGTCCCAGATGGGCGTGCCGAAGATGCCGATTCCCTCGTCCGGGAGCAGACCCTTTTCGGGGTCGACGTCGATCGACCAATCGAGGCGCGTCGCGCCATCCCACTGGTCTCGCTTGGCGTTCTCGTACAGACGATTCAACTTGGCACGCGGAGTGTCGTACGCCCAGTTGTACGTGACGTTCTGGGGTACCACGAGATTTTCGACCCTCCGCACGGGGGTCAGCTGCTTCAGGGGTTCCATGGAGGCTCCTCGATTCATTCGTCGTCTACGCCGAGGTACGCGAGGAAGGCCCGCGTCAGCTCAGCGGCGAAGTCGTCGTCGGAAAGGTTGAGTTGGCTCGACCGCAGGTCGCCGAAGAGCAGAGCGCTTTCGAGCGTGCTGAATACGAGCGCGAGACCGAAGCGAATCGAACGCTCCGGATCGGCGCCGTGGATCGCTTCGGAGCGCGCGAGCAGCAGCTCGGTGACGCGGTCGTTCACGTAGTTGGAGAGGCGGTCCTGGCGCTCCCGAAAGTCGGGGTCCGTGTGGTTCCGGATCACGAAGGCCCGCATCAGTCCGGCCC
>JBHHVG010000022.1:0-15389 GCA_046754165.1 Myxococcota bacterium | reverse complement strand
CAGCGAGTCGATGGTCTGCTCGTCGAACTTGCCGCCCAGGGTGGTGTTGACCAGCGCCTGGGTCTCGCCGCGGGTGAACAGCGCCACGCCGTGGGGCCTGGGCACGACGCGGACCTCGCAGGCGATCGGCCGGATGTCCGCCGGACCGCGGCCGTCGATGCGAACGCGATCATTGACGATGCGCCTGCGCATCAGCCCGGAGCGAAGATCGTGCAGGATGTGGTTCACCCGGTCGGTGAGCGACGCGAGCCCCAGCCGTCGCTCCTCCACGGCGGCCAGGGTGTCGAGGTTGGCCTTCTCCTCGCGGTAGGCGTCCACGAGCTCGGCGCGCACCTCGTTCTCGATCTCGGCGATGGCGTCGTAGCGCTCGTGCTTGACCCGGATCTGCAACGCCGCGTCGAGCCGAGCCTCTGCCTTCTCGCGCACCTGCGCCTCGAGGGCCGGGGACGCAGGGGCTTCGGGAACCTCCATCTTGGGCTTGCCAGCCTTCTTGACCAGCTCCTCCTGGAGATCGATCAGCCTCACCGCTTCGCGGTGCCCGAACTGCAGGGCCTCGAGCATCTCCGCCTCGGGGATGCCGTCTCCACCTCCCTCGACCATCACCAGCGCGTTGCGGCTGCCGCCGACCACGAGACTGATGTCGCTGTTCGCGTTCTGCTCCGTGGTCGGATTCACGATCAGCTCGTTCTCGACCCGGCCGACGCGGACGGCGGCGATGGGCCCCTCGAAGGGAAGCTGGGAGATCGACAGCGCGGCGGATGCGCCGACGAAAGCCGGCATGTCCGGTTGGTTCTCGCCGTCTGCGGACAGCACCGTCGCGACGATCTGCGTCTCGTCGCGGTACTGCTCCGGGAAGAGCGGGCGGATCGACCGGTCGATGAAGCGGCAGACGAGTATCTCGCGATCCGAGAGGCGCCCTTCTCGCTTGAAGAAGCCTCCGGGAATCTTGCCAGCCGCCGATGTCTTTTCGACGAAATCGACGACGAGCGGAAAGAAGTCGATCCCCGGGCGGGGTTTCGCCCGGGCCGCGGTGCAGAGAACGACGGTCTCGCCGTAGGTCACGAGGACCGCGCCGGCGGCCTGCTTGGCCATCCGGCCCGTCTCGAGTTTCATCGGGCGGCCACCTACGTCGAGGGTGACCGTCTGGGGTTCGAACCAATACGATGCCATGTGAGTCTCCTCCCCGATCCGATCGGACCGGAGTCGATGAGAACAGCGCAGGGGATTGGGGAGTGAGACGCGACGGAATGCGGAATCAGTGATGCGCGAAGGGGACTTCGCGTATGACGGACTTCCGCATCCCACCCGCAGCGCACTCCGCGCTGCTCGGGTAGATCTATTCTGCCGCGAACCCGTTCTTCGGGCGCGGCAGTGCTTCAGCGACGCAGGCCCAGACGCCCGATGAGCGCCTGGTAGCGACCGGGACCCGTTCTCCGCAGATAGGAGAGAAGTCTCCGGCGCTGGCTCACCAGTTTCAGCAAGCCCCGTCTAGAGTGATGATCCTTCTTGTGTGTCTTGAAATGTTCTGAGAGTTCGTTGATCCGCTGCGTCAGCAGGGCCACCTGGACTTCCGTCGAACCGGTATCGGTCTTGTGGGTGCAGTAGTCCGCGACCGTCGCGAGCTTCGTCGCCTTCGAAATCAACTCGACTCCCATTCGATTCTTCGCGCCGCACTCGTACGCACCTGCGCGCGCGGAATGGGGAACTTGAATGGCCGGCGGCCGAAGCGGCCGCGGGCGGAACCAGTCGGGAATCCCGTCCGGGATCTCCCAGTAGGTCGGGAGTGTGACAAAGTCACCCCTCTCGGGCAACCAGAGGCAGCACCCGCAGCGGCTGCAACCGCCGTCCGGGCCGCACCTCGAGCACCGCGAGGAGTTCTCCGCCCGGCTCCACTCCCGCCAATCGGGTGCCCGGCTGCAGCGGCGGACCCTGTGCGGGGATCTCGCCGCCATGGGTCACCCGCTGCGCCTCCGCCGCGCTCAGCCGCACGACGGGAAAGCCCAACACCTCCACCGCGGGGAAGAGGCGCTCCTCGATCTTCCCGGCGGCAGCGGCAGCGGCGAAGTCTTCCACCGGGGCGGCCATGGCCAGCTCGAAGGGGCCGCTGCGGGTGCGGCACAGGTTCCGCAGGTGGCCGCCGCAGCCGAGCCGCTCGCCGAGGTCTGCCGCCAGCACGCGCACGTAGGTGCCCGCAGAGCAGCGGACAGCGACCTCGAGATCCGGTGGCCGGTGGTCGATGAACTCGATGCGGTCGATGCGAACGCGCTTCGGCTCGCGATCGACGGATCGGCCCTGCCGCGCCAGCCGGTGCAGGGGCACGCCATCCTTCTTGACGGCGCTGAACATGGGCGGGACCTGTTCGATGTCGCCCACGAATTCGGCCAACGCGGCGCGCACCGCCGCCTCTTCCGGCAGGGAGCCGTCATGGGCTTGCGTCACGGTTCCGAGCGCGTCCAGCGTGTCCGTCGCCTCGCCCAGGCGGATCACGCCCAGATACTCCTTGTCTCCGCCCTCGAGGAAGGGGACGAGCTTCGTGGCCGAGCGGATGGCGAGGGGCAGCACACCCGTCGCGAGGGGGTCGAGGGTGCCGAGGTGCCCCACCTGTCGCGTGCCGAACCAACGGCGGGCGGCGTCGACCACGCCGTGGGAGGTCCAGCCCTGGGGCTTGTCCACGGCCAGGAATCCGGACGGTCCGTTCCTTTCCCATCTTCGCCGTCTACTCACCGTCGGAGATCTCCTTGAGCAGCGACAGCATGTGGGCGCCCTGCTCGAGGGAAGGGTCGTGGTGGAACTCGAGCCGCGGCGTGCGCCGCAAAGGGAGCACCTCGGCCAGGCTGCGGCGGACGAAGGACGCCGCGCTGGCCAGTCCGTCCGCCACCTCGCCGACAGCGACCGCATCCCGCGCCTCGATGGAGCTCCAGTAGACCCGGGCGTTCGACAGGTCCGGTGCGCAGTCCACGCGCGTGAGAGTCACCATCCGCACCCGGGGATCCGTCACCTCTTCGAGCAGCACCCGGGCGATCTCACCCTTCAGCTGCTCGGCGATCCTCTCCATGCGGCGTGACATGCTTCATCCCCCGGATTTCCGCGCGTCGCCGCCGAGCATGTCTTCGTCCCACTCGCTCTCGAGGTAGGACAGGTCGAAGAGCTCGACGTCCGACTTCAACACCTCGGCCAGGTGCAAGTTTTCGATGAACGTGACGGCGCGGTCGAGCACCGCGCGGACCTTCTGGCGGTCGGAGCCCACGCTCGTCAGGCCGATCACTGCGAGCTGCCAGGTGTCCTGGCCGCCCACTTCGGCGACGGACAGGTTGAAGCGGTCGCGAACCCGCTGGGTGATGGAACGCACCACCCCGCGCCTGGCTTTCAGCGATTGCGAGCCGTGGATGTGAATCTCGACGGCCGCGGCACCGACGATCATTCGAGGGTCGCGGGTATCTCCGCGAGTCGATACGTCTCGATCACGTCGCCGATCTTGACGTCGTTGTAGCCCTCGAGGCCGATGCCGCACTCGAAGCCCGACGCCACCTCGCGCACGTCGTCCTTGAAGCGCTTGAGAGAGGAGATCTTGCCCTCGTACACCTGCACGCCGTCGCGGACCAGGCGGCACAGATCGCTGCGGGAGATCTTGCCCTCTCCAATGGAGCAGCCAGCAATGGTCCCGACCTTGGGAACCGTGAAGGTCTCGCGGACCTCCGCCCTGCCCTGGAACTCCTCGGTGACGGTGGGCGGCAGCAGGCCGACCATGGCCGCCTTGACGTCGTCGAGGACCTCGTAGATGACCTTGTAGACGCGGACGTCGATGCCCTGGCCTTCGGCGCCCTTGCGTGCGGCCGGGTCGGGCCGCACGTGGAAGCCGATGATGATCGCGCCGCTGGCCTTCGCGAGCATGACGTCGGTCTCGCTGATGGCACCGACGCCGGCGTGAAGCACGTTGACCTTGACTGCGTCGTTCGACTGCTTCAACAGCACTTCGCGCAACGCCTCGACAGAGCCCTGCACGTCGGCCTTGAGGACGATGGGCAGCTCCTTCACGCCCCCGCCCTCGATGCGCGCGAAGAACTCGTCGAGGGTAAAGGTGGGCCGCGCCTCGGCGCGCTTGCCACGCTGCTGGCCGATGCGGTGCTCGACGATGTCCTTGCCGACGCGCTCGCTCTCGACGATGTGGAACTCCTGTCCGGCATCGGGAACGCCCGATAGCCCCGTGATCTGGATCGGCGTGGAGGGGCCGGCTTCCTTCACGCGGTCTCCGCGCTCGTCGTTCATCGCGCGCACGCGGCCCCAGTGGGTGCCAACCACGATGACGTCGCCGCGCTCGAGCGTCCCGTCCTGGACGAGCACCGTGGCGACGGGCCCCTTGCCCTTGTCGAGCTCGGCCTCGAGAACCACGCCCCGGGCGCGAACGGTCGGGTCGGCCTTGAGTTCGAGCACCTCGGCCTGGAGGGCGAGCATCTCGAGCAGCTTGGGCAGGCCATCGCCGGTCTTTGCGGACACGTCGACGCAGATCACGTCGCCGCCGAAGTCCTCGGGCACGATCTCGTGCTCCATCAGGCGCTGCCGCGTCTGCTGGGAATCGGCGCCCGGGAGGTCGCACTTGTTGATGGCGACGACGATCGGCACGCCCGCGGCACGCGCGTGATGAATGGCCTCGACCGTCTGCGGCATGATGCCCTCGGTCGCTGCAATCACGAGAATCACGATGTCCGTCACGTTGGCGCCGCGCGCGCGCATGTCGGTGAAAGCCGCGTGGCCCGGCGTGTCGATGAAGGTGAGTTCCTTGCCATCGACGGTGACCCGGTAGGCGCCGATGTGCTGGGTGATGCCGCCGGCCTCGCCAGTCACGACGTCGGTCTTGCGCAGCGTGTCGAGCAGGGAGGTCTTGCCGTGGTCCACATGCCCCATCACGGTGATGACCGGCGGGCGCTCGACCACGTTGGCGGGGTCCGTGGCCTGCTCGGAAGTTCCGAGGAACTCCAGTTCCTGGAAGCCCACGTCTTCGACCTCGTAGCCGAAGTCGGAGGCGACCTGCCTGGCGGTGTCGATGTCGATGGACTGGTTGATCGACACCATCTTGCCGAGGGCCATCAGATTCTTCTGGACCTCCGGCGCCTTGGCGCCGAGCATGCGCGCCAGCTCGCCCACGGATACATCGCCCTCGACACGCGCGACGCGCTTCGACTCTTTCTGGGCCACCGCGGCGGCGGGCTTCACAGGAGCGGCATCCCGGCGGCGACGGCGGGGCGAGATCATCGAGCGCGGATCGATGGTGACGTGCCGGCGCGCGCCACCGCGACCCGTGGCCTGCCGCGCAAGTCGCTCCTGCTCGCGCAGGTTCACGACCTCGCGCACCAGCTTGCGCTGCTTGCCGTCCTTGCCGTCCTTGCCGTCGCGGCGCTCCGAGGGCGCGTCCGTCCCCGTCCGCTCCGGGGGCCGCGAGGCCGGCTTCGTCTCGGTCGCCGGCTCCGGGCTCGGCGTGGGCGCCGGAACCACGGCCTCCTGGATCTCCTCGACCTTCTCCGCGATCGGGGCCTCGGCCTCGGCTGCGGCGGCGATCTCCGGCTCCGCGACCTCGGGCTCCGGCTCCGCCACCGGCTCGGCCTTCTTGCGCCGTCGGATCACGGCTGCGGCGCCCTTCTTGTCGACGCGCTTCTCCGAGACGATCCGCTTTTCCGGCTTCCGGCCGAACTTCGCGCGGAGTTTCTCGGCGTTCTCGTCGTCGACGGACGCCATCGCGCTCTTGAGCTCGACCCCGACCTCGCTCGCCTTTTCGACGATCTCGCCGCGGTCGATCCCCAGCTCTTCGGCCAGCTTGTATGCCCTGATTTTCGCCATCAGCCCTTCGCTATCAGCTCGTGATCGTCCGCGTCGACTGCCGCGCGCACGGCGCTGCGGTCGCTCGCGTTCCGCTATTCCTCGCCCGTGGGCGCGGCTTCCGCTTCGGCGGGGGTCTCGCCCGCGCCCGCGTCGCCCTCCGGCGGCGCCTCCCCGCCCTCGGCCGGCGCGGCTTCGGCGGCGGCGAGACGCTCCGCCTCCAGGCGCTCGGCCTCGACCCGCTCCTGCTCCAAGCGCTCGGCCTCCAGACGCTCGGCCTCTTCTTCTTCGACGCGCTTCCGCTCGGCCAGCTCCAGCGCCTTGGCTTGGATGCCGGCCGTGCCCTCGTCGTCGATTCCGGGCAGCGATGACAACAGGTCGGTGGGACAGGCCGCGAGGTCCTCGAGAGAGGTGATTCCCTGCTGCAGCAGCAGCTCGGCCTCGGGGTCGCCGCAGCCGGGCACGATCGAGACCGCCTCGGAGATCCAGGCCGCCAGCTCGCGCATCTTCGTCTCGCTCTTGATGTCGATGCGCCAGCCCGTGAGCTGCACCGCCAGCCGCACGTTCTGGCCCTTGCGCCCGATGGCCAGCGAGAGCTGGTCGTCCGGAACGATCACGTCCATCGACTTCTCGCTCTCGTCGATGATGACCTTGGAAACCTGCGCCGGCGACAACGAGGAGCACACGTAACGCGCGGGGTCCAGGCTGTAGGGCACGATGTCGATGCGCTCACCGCGCAACTCCTGCACGACGGCCTGCACGCGACTGCCCTTCATGCCCACGCACGCGCCGACCGGATCGACGTCGCTGTCGCTCGATACCACCGCGATCTTCGCCCGACCCCCCGGCTCGCGCGCCGCGGACTCGATCGTCACGATGCCCTCGTAGATCTCCGGCACCTCCTGCTCGAAGAGCTTGATCAGGAAGTCGAGGGTGGCCCGGGACAGGATGATCTGGGAGCCCTTGGCGGCCTTGTTGACGTCGATGACGTAGGCGCGCACGCGGTCGTTCGGCCGGTAGTTCTCACGCGGCACCTGTTCCTTGAGCGGCAGCACCGCCTCGGCCCGGCCGAGGTCGACGATGATCGCGCCCTTCTCGAAGCGGCGGACGATGCCGTTCACGACTTCGCCCTGGCGATCCTTGTACTCATCGTAGACGTTCTCGCGCTCGGCCTCGCGAATGCGCTGGATGATCACCTGCTTGGCGGTCTGCGCGAGGATCCGGCCGAAGCCGGTCGTGTCGAGCTTGACGCCGATCTCGTCACCGACCTCCACGTCGGCGTCGAGATCCCGGGCGGCGCTGAACGTGATCTGCGTGGCCTCGGACGTGACCTCGTCGACGACCTCGCGGAACTCGAAGAGCTCGATCTCGCCGAGCTCCTCGTTGAACTGCGCCTCGATTTCCTTGTCCAGGCCCTGCTCACGGCGGGCCGCCTGCTTCATCGCCTCTTCGAGCGCACCGATGATCTCCTTCGGATCGATGCCCTTGTCCTTGGCGACTTGATCGATTTCCCGTTTCAGACCGATCATGCACTCTCCGTCCGGATCCGGGTTCGCCGCGACGTCATTGAATCCCCACCCGGCCCGCGAAATCGTCGCGGGTGAATTCGTAGATGGTGTTGGCCTTCGCGATCGCGTCGAAGGGAATCCGCACCTCCCGTCCGTCGAGATCCAGCGTGACCACGCCGTCCGTGAAGGCCAGCAGCCGCCCGCGAAAGCGACGTCGTCCGTCGAGGGATTCGCGAACCTCGATGCGGACCTCGCAGCCGCATGCCGGAACGAAGTCCTTCTCCCGCGAGAGCACGCGGTCGAGACCGGGCGACGACACCTCCAAGCGGTAGGGCGCGGAGACCGCGTCTGCCGCGTCGAGATGAATCTCGATCTCCCGAGACACGTCGGCGCAGCGGTCCACGGCCACGAGACCGTCCCCACACGGCGTGTCGATCGTGACCCGCAGCATCCAGGGTTGTCTCCCCCGGGTAAGCCGCACGTCGACGAGTTCGAAACCCGCGTCTTCGATCACCGGTTCGATCAGGGCCTTCAACTCCTCCGGAATATCCCGGTACACGTCCTCTCGACCTGCTGACGATTCCTGTTCCAAAAAAAAAAGCGGACGTCAGCCCACTTTCCACGACGGTCTGGCGCCATTCGGGCGGCCACACCCCAAGCCAGCACCCCCGGCCGAGGACCGGCGGCTGCTCACGTAAGCCCGCGTAATTTATCCAAATTCTCAGGGAAACGCAATCCGGAAGTCAGCGCTCCGGGATTTCGAGCGCCCCGACCAGATCGCTCACCCGCGGGAAGCCGTGGCGCGCGAGATAGTCGCGGAGGCCGGCCGCCACGTCGGCGGAGGCAGCCGGATTCAGGTAGTTGGCGGTTCCCACCTGGACCGCCGTCGCCCCGCAGAGGAGGAACTTGACCGCGTCCTCGGCGCTGGCGATGCCGCCGATCCCGCAGATCGGGAGGGATACGGCCTGGGAGGCCTGCCAGACCATCCGCAGGGCGATCGGGCGGATCGCGGGGCCGGACAACCCGCCCAGCACGTTGGAGAGCACCGGGCGGCGGCTCTCCGCATCGATCTCGAGCCCCTGCACCGCGTTGATGAGGGAGAGGCCGTCGGCGCCCTCGCCCTCGCATACCCGCGCCATCAGGGCGATGTCCGTGACGTTGGGCGAGAGCTTCACGAGCAGCGGCTTGTCGGTCGCCCGTCTGACGGCCCGCACCAGCTGGGCCAGGACCGCCGGATCCTGACCGAATTCGATGCCGCCGCTCTTGACGTGGGGGCAGGAGGCGTTGACCTCGAGACCGGCCACGCGGTCGGCGCCGGACAGCCGCTTGGCGACCTCCGCGTAGCCCTCGATCTCGGTCTCGAAGATCGACGCGATCACGGGAACCCCTTCGGGAATCGCCGGCAGCTTCTCCGTCAGGAAGGCGTCGACCCCGACGTTCTCGAGGCTGATGGCGTTCAACAGGCCGGAGGGCGCCTCGGCGATCCGCGGCGGCGGATTGCCAGAGCGGGGCTGCAGGGTCAGGCTCTTGGCGACGAAGCCGCCGATCTCGCGCAGGTCGAGAAAGGGCTCGAACTCCGTGCCGTAGCCGAAGGTCCCAGACGCTGTCAGCACCGGGTTCTGGAGGGCGATGCCGCCGAGATCGACGCGGGTATCGACGCTGCCGGCACCGCTCACGGCAGCCCCTCCCAATCCACCGCCGCCGCGTCGAACATCGGCCCGTCCCGGCACACCAGGGCGTAGCCGCCGCGGGCGAGCGGCGCGGCGCAGCCGAGGCAGACGCCGAAGCCGCAGGCCATGTGGTTCTCGAGGGAGACGACGCACGGTCGGCCGGCGGCGCCGGCGAGCGCCGCGCAGGCGCGCATCATCGGCGTGGGGCCGCAGGCGTAGACGCGAGCGTCCCCGCCCTCCGCCAGCGCTTGCTCGAGCAACGCGGTCACCAGGCCGCGAACGCCGCGGCTGCCGTCTTCGGTCGCGATGCGCAGGTCGACGCCCAGCGCCTCGAAGTCGTCGGCGCCCATCAGCTCCTCTGAGGTCCGGGCACCGAGCAGCACCGCGACCGGCCCATCCCGGCGGATCCGGTCTGCCAGGAAGTAGAGCGACGCGATCCCGGTTCCGCCGGCGACGAGCAGCGCGCGCTCGCCGGCTTCGGGCGCCGGGAACGCGTGGCCGAGCGGGCCGACCACGCCGACCTGCTGTCCGGGCAGCGCCTCGGCCAGCAGGCGGGTGCCGCGTCCCGTCACCTTGTAGAGAATCTCGAGGTTGGAGGCGCCGTTCTCCGGGAGCGTACGATAGACCGCCATGGGTCGCGGCAGCAGCGGGTCGCTGCGCGAGACCGCGGACTCGGCCCCGGGCGACAGCATCACGAACTGCCCGGGCCCGGCGCCGGGCCAGCCCTCCACGCGCAACACCAGGCGGCGGTTGTCGCCGCCCTCGGCGCGGTTCGCCACCACGGCGCCGCGGGTCCGAATCGGAGCCGGCCTAGCCACGCTCGATCTCCAGGTTCCCGAGCTTCCGGGAAGGCTCTTCCGTGTGACGCCGGGCATGGGGTGGGCCATCACCCGGGCCGGCGCCCTTCCGCTTCGTCGCGCAATCCGCTCCGAGTTGCGGAAAAACGCCTAAACCACCGAAAAAACTAATTAATCTAGCGGTGGAGCGCAAGCGATTCCGTTCAAGATCGCGAATCGACAGGTCGATGTAGCGCAAGCACGACACGCCTCGCACCCGAGGAGACGGCGTGACATCGATTCTCGAGCGCCACCGCGAGCGTTTCCAGACGACTCCGGGGGACACCCAGGCATTCGAATCCCTGGAGGAGCACCTGTTCCTGGCCGGGGACTGGGATGCCGTCATCGCCCTCTACGAGCACCGCATGACGGCTGCGGCCGTGACGGCCGTCCCGTCGGAGCTCTCCCAGGTGCGATTCCGGATGGCCCAGGTGATCCACGACCAGCTCGGGGACGAGAACCGGGCCATCGCCTGCTACAGCGAGGTGCTTCGCGACGATCCCCGGCACCGCCCGGCGCTGATGCAGCTGCGCCGCATCCACACGCGCGCGGGCCGTTGGGACGTCGCCGTCCAACTCGCCGAGATGGAGTGTGAGCTGCCGATGGGACCCGAGGAGCGGGCGGGTCTGCTGTGCGACATGGGGTGCATCTGGCTCGACCAGCTCGACGACCCCCAACAGGCGTTGGCGCAGTTCGAACGCGCGCTGGAAGAGCACCCGGAGCAGCGCGGGGCCCTCGAGGGAGCCGCGCGGGCTCTCGAACGCTGCGATCGACACCGCGACGCGGCCGCCAACTGGGAGCGGCTCGCGGCGCAGCTCAAGGGTGAGGCCCGGGCCGAGGCCAACGTCGCCCTGGCCAAGATCGTCGCCAACGACCTGCGCGAAGTGGACCGGGCCCGCGGCCTCTACCGCGACGCGCTCGGGGACAATCCGAACAACCTGGAGGCCATTCGAGCCGTCGCCGAGGAGGCGGAGAAGCGCCAGCAATGGCGGCTCCTGGCCGACTTGCGGGAGCGGCAGTACGAGCTGCTGGATGACGCAGGCGAGCGGGTTTCGCTCGCGGTGGAGCTCGCCGAGCTTCACCGCGGGCCGCTCGACAACCGCCAAGCTGCGCACATGTGGTTCTCCCGCGCCGCAGAGCTCGGGAGCGAGAGCCCTGACGTCTACGAGGCGCTCGCCGACCATGAACGCGAGCACGGCTACGACGACGCCCTGCTGCAGTGCCTCGAACGCGCGCTCGCGCTGCGCGGCGAGACGGCGCCCGCTTCTCTCGTTCTCGAAGTGGCCACGCTCTACGCAGACCGCGGCGACGACGAGCACGCCCTCGCGGGCCTGCAGCGGGCCGCCGAGCTGTCCCCAGAAGACGCGTTGGTCGTCGATGCGCTCTCCGAAACGCTGTCGCGACTCGGCCGCGACGAAGAGCTCGTGGACGTTCTCGAGCGCCGCGCGGGTCTCGTCACCGGCGACGCTTCGGCCCACGCGGCAGCCCTCGCGGACCTCGCGCAGCTCCACGAGGAACGGCTGGGCGATCCCGACGCGGCCTGCCAGGCCTACCAGCGCGCCTTCGCCGTCGACCCCTCGGCACCGGAGATCGCCGCCGCACTCGAGCGCAGCCTGCGAAAGCGCGAGGACTGGGACGGTTTGAGAGACTTCCTGTCCGCGGCGGGCGCGGAGGGTCCGCAGTGCGAACGGGTCGGCTACCTCTGCGCGCTGGCCGCCCTCGAGCGGGACCACTGCGGAGACATCGACGCGGCGAAGCGCGCCTTCGAAGCCGCCCTGCTGCTCGACCCCGTCATGGCCGCGGCGCACCGTGGGCTCCAGGACCTGGCCGCGGAAGCGCACGACGAGCAAGGTGTGCTCCGGGCCCTCCAACGCGAAGCCGACGTCACGGACGACCGCTCGCGCCTGGCCACCCTGGCCCCGGAGATCGCCTCGCGACTGGAGGGCCAAGACCGTCCGGAAGAGGCGCTCGCATGGGTCGAGCGCTGGGTCACCGCGTGTCCCGACGATCCGGACGCGCTGATCCGCTGCGCGGAGCTCCAGGAAAGGCTGGGCGAGACCGGTCTGGCGGCCACCCTCGAGAAGCTGGACGGCATGCTGCCCGGCGACGCGCGCGCGGCGAACCGGCGACGCCTGGCGGCCGCCCATACGGCGTGCGGCCGCATCGAAGACGCGATCGCGTCCTACCGGCGCGCGCTGGAGGCGGACCCCGCCGACACCGAGGCGCTCGAAGCGATCGCAGTGCACCTCGAGAGCGAGCACCGGCTCGTCGAGCTCGCCGAGATGCGCCGACGACTCGCCGAGCTGCTCCCGCCCGAGAAGCGGGCGGCATGCCTCGACGACCTGGCCCGGCTGTTCTCCGAGAGACTCGGCGACGTGGGCGGCGCGATCGCCGCGCTGCAACAGCTCGTCGCGACCGAACACCCGCCCTCGGACGCCCACGAGCGGCTCGAAGCGCTGCTCGAGAGGGGCGCCCGCTACGAAGAGCTCGTCCCCTACCTGGCGGAGCGCACACAGGCATTGCCGGCGGACTCCCCGGAGAGAACCGCGGCGGAGCTGAAACGAGCCGACGTCCTGCTGAACCACCTGGGCCGCTTCGACGAGGCGGTCGCCGGGTTTCGCGCCGTCTGCGACCGGCTCCCGGAGAACCGTCCCGCGCGCGAGGGGCTGAGCCGCGCGCTGCGCGCGGCGGGGGACCCGCAGCCGTTGGCGGACTTCCTGGCCGATGAGATGGAGAACGCCTCCGAGCCGAAGACGCGCGAGTGGTGCGCGTTCGAGCGGGCGGTGCTGCTGGAAGAGTCGCTGGGTCGGGCCGACGAAGCGAACGCGGGGTACCGGCGCCTGCTCGATCGCGCAGTCGGAGCGGACGTGCGCCACGCCGCCGCCGAGAAGCTCGAGATCCTGCTCGAGAGGACAGAATCCGGGGGGGAACTGCGCGACCACATTGCGGCGCTGCGTTCGGAGTCAGACGGAGCGCGCGCCGCGGCGCTCGACGAACGGCTCGGACGCCTCTGTCGCGACCGCCTCGGCGACCGCGCGAACGCCATCACCCATCTGCGCGCCGCCGCTGACGCGGCGCCCGAACGCGCGGACCTCTGGCGCGACCTCGGAGAGCTCTACGCCGCGGCCGGAAGCCCGGCAGATGCGGTCGACGCCGTTGAGGCAGAGCTCGCCTGCGCCCCGGACCGCGAACGCGAGCTCGCCCTGCGCGCCCGCGCCGCCGCGTCGTGTGCGAGGGACCTGCGCGATCCCGAGCGCGCACGGGTGCACTACGAGCGCCTGCTCGAGCTCGAACCGTCCCACGCCGAAGCCTCCGAGTTCCTGATCGACTACTGCCAGCGGAACGACGAATTCGCCTCGGTGGCGCGGCTACTCGAAGCACGGCTCGCGGGCCTCGACGGTGCGCCGCGGGAAGATCACGGCCCCTGGGCCGCGCAGCGCGCGTCGTTGCGGGTGCGCATTGCCGGCCTGCGCGCCTCCCAGCTCGACGATCTCGACGGCGCGATCGCCATCCTCGAACCCGCTCTCGGCGAGATCGGCCCGCGGGCCATCGTCGCCGAACCGTTGGCGGATCTATACCAGCGCGCGGGCTACTCCGAAGATCTGATCGAGCTGTGCCGCGGCGCGGCAGCCCGCTGCCAGGAAGCGGCTGAACGCGCCAACTGGAATGTCCGCCAGGGTGACGCGCTCCAGCGCTGCGGACGCGACGAAGAAGCGGCCGAGTCCTACCGACTCGCACTCACCGATCGCCCGGAAGACCGCGAGGTCCAGGCGGCGCTGCGCGACCTCTACCGCCGCTCCGGCGAGGAGGAGGCGCTGACCCGGCTGTTGGAGGTCGAGCTCTCGCACCTCGCCGGCGCTGAGGAGATCCCGGCTCGACTCGAGCTCGCGGGTCTCCTCTCGGGTGCGCAGAATCGCTCGGCCGAGGCACTGACCCACGTGCGCCGCGTGCTCCAGATCGAGCCGGGGCACTCGGACGCGCTGGAGCAGGCGCTGGCTCTCGCCGAAGCGCTCAGCCTGACGGACGTCGTGATCGCACTGTTCGACGGCGCCCTCGAGGTCACGCACCCGCCGATGGCACGCGCGGCTCTGCTGTCCCGGCGTGCGCAGGTCCTGGCCGGCCTTCCCGGGCGACGTGACGATGCGGTGATCGGCTACCGCGAAGCCCTCACCCTCGACCCGGCGCGGTCGGCGGATCGGACGGCGCTGCGCTCGCTGCTCACGACCCAGGGCGACTGGCAGGGCGTGCTCGACTGCCTGCACCAGGAAGCCACCGGCGGCGACGACGCCTCGCGCGCGCGGCTGTTCGAGATGGGCGCCGAGATCGCGTGGCAGCGCGTCTCGCCGGACGCGGCCCTTCCCTGGCTCGAACGGCTCCGAAGCGTTCGGCCGGGCGACCCGGACGTATTGACGCGCGTCTGCGAGGTGCACCGCCTGGCGGATCACCCGGAAGCCCTGCTCCATGCGCTGGAAACAGCGATCGAAACCCTCCCCGATACCCGCGCGCTGCGACTCGAAGCCGCCGATCTGCTCGAGAACCGGCTGGGTGCGCCGGCGCGAGCCGTCGCGGCGCTCGAAGGCGCTCGCCGCGAGTCGCCCCAGGATGTCGAGATCCTCCGCCGGCTCGCGCGTCTCTACGCGTCGCTGGATCGCCACCGCGAGAGAGCTGCGGTGCTCGAAGTGCTGATCGCGCGGAGCGCCGGCGAATCGCGGCTCGCTCTGCTGCGCGACATCGCCGATCTCTACGCTGGCCCGCTGGGCGATCCGCAACGCGCCGCCGAGCACCTGCTCGACGCGGTGTCCGCCGCGCGGGGAAAGAGCGTTTGTGTCGAGCTGCTGCGCACCCTCGGCGATGCGCTGCGCGCGGCCAAGCGCACCGAAGCCTGGGCGCGCTGCGCCGAGCAGGAGCTGCGCACCCTCGACCCCGATGCACCCGTGCTGTCGGACCGGCGCCGCCTGCTGCGCCGTGAGCTCGCCGTCGCCTACGAAGAAGAGCTCGGTCGCCCGGACGCAGCGCTGCGGCACCTGCGCGCGCTGCTCGCGTTGAAGTGGAGCGAGGCCCACGGCGCTGGCGGCGACGAGCTGGATGCGATCGAGAACGCCGCGCTGCGCCTGCTCCGCTGCGAGGGCAGCTGGATCGAGCTGTGTGATCGGCTCGAGACGCATCTCGAGCGGAGACCGGACGATCCGGATCGCTGGCTCGAGCTGGCGCGCCTTCGCGAGGAACGCCTGCGCTCTCCGGCGGCCGCTCGCGACGCCTACGAGGCGACCCTCGACCGCCGGCCCGACGACATCGACGCCATTCGCGGCCTGCGCCGCTGCGCCGAGCTACTCGGCGACTGGGAGGGCGTTCGCCGCATCCTCCAGCGGGAGCTCGACGTCGCCGAAGACCTTTCCGCCCGCGAGCGCTCGGCGCTGCTGCGCCGCCTGGGTGACGTCAGCTGGCACCGATTGGAATCGACGACCCTGGCGAGTCGTTCGTACGCATCGGCGCTCGAGGCGAGTCCCCAGGACTTCGCCTCGCTGCGTTCCCTTCAGCGTCTGCTCGAGGCGATGGAAGACTGG
>JBHHVG010000021.1:0-15441 GCA_046754165.1 Myxococcota bacterium | reverse complement strand
GGGGGGCGCCTTCGAGTATCTGCCCAAGCCCTTCGACGTCGACGAGGCAGTCGCGGTGGCCCGTCGGGCTATCGGCCTGCGCCGCTCCCGCGGGCCGGCTCCCCGACCCGCCCCCGTCGGGCTCGGGCAGGAGATCATCGGCAGCGCGGAGCGAAACAATCAGCCGGGTCGCTTCACGGCGTTCATCGGTTACGAGTGGACCTCCATGCCGAACGAAGACAACCTACACCGCAACGTGATCTACCGTTCGAGCGCGGTCCCCGACCGGCCCTTCAGCTCGCTCGACTCGGACGATCCGCGGGAGCTATGGCGCGTCCTCGAGGAGCAGCGCGCGCGCGGGATCGAGGGAATTGCCATCCCCCACAACGGCAACGTCAGCAACGGGCGGATGTACGGCAGAGTCGCCTTCGACGGCTCGCCGTTCACGGCCGCGTACGCCGAGACGCGCATGCGCAACGAGCCGATCAGTGAGATCTTCCAGGTCAAGGGGCAATCCGAGACGCACCCCGTGCTCTCGACCGAAGACGAGTTCGCCGACTTCGAGATCTGGGACCAGCTGATGCGCGTGGTGCCGGGGCGCAGCGAGCCGCGGGGCAGCTACGCGCGCGATGCGCTCGAGACGGGGCTCGAACTATCGGCGCGCGAGGGATTCAACCCGTACCGGTTCGGCGTGATCGGCAGCAGCGACGGCCACAACGCCAGCTCGCCAGTGGAGGAGGATCGCTACCACGGCAAGCTTCCGCTTCTCGATGGCACGGCGGGGCTGCGGCTCGGCGAGAGCCTGCTGATCCCGCGCAGCCAGAACCGCGGCGCCCAGTGGAGTGCCATGGGTCTCGCCGCGGTCTGGTCCGAACAGAACACGCGCGCATCCCTCTTCGATGCGATGCGCCGCAAGGAGACCTACGCGACGTCCGGGCCGCGCATCCACGTTCGCTTCTTCGGAGGCTGGGACTTCGAACCGTCGCTGCTCGACGACGCGGAGCTGGTGTCGAAGGCGTATTCCGCCGGCGTGCCGATGGGGAGCACGCTCCGGCCGCGCGCGACCATGGGTACGCCACGCTTCGTCGTCGTAGCGCTCAAGGACCCCATCGGCGCCAACCTCGACCGCGTCCAGATCGTGAAGGGTTGGGTCGATTCCGAAGGCATGAGCCACGAGCGGGTGTATGACGTCGCGGCCTCCGACGGACGGGCGCCGAACCCCGTCACCCATCGCGTATCACCGTTGGAAAGCACCGTCGATGTCGCGCGCGCGACGTACGCGAACACCATCGGCGCCGCTCAGCTCGGCGTGCTGTGGTCCGATCCGGACTTCGATCCCTCTCGCGAGTCCTTCTACTATGCGAGGGTGATCGAGATTCCGACGCCGCGCTGGTCGACTTACGATGCCGCCGCCATGGGGGTCGCCCCGCCTGAGCCGGCGACGCTGCAGGAACGCGCCGTGACTTCGGCGATCTGGTATCGACCTCGACGCAGGGCAGCGGTCCGCTAGATCACGCCGCTCCAACAGTCGATCTGCGGTCCTGGGTCTACCTTGACCCCGCAGAGCCCTCGTCGTAGAGTGCGTAATCGACGTCATGAGGTTTCCGTGCGCGCCCGCCGGAAGCTGGCCTGCGCACGCTGTTCTCGTTCCTGGAAGCAGGGCCCGATGACTCGTTGGTTGTGCGGCGAGATTCACGATCATCCTCTGCGCACTCTCCCGCGCGAAGCCCTCCGACACTCCGATGTCGACTCTCGTCTCGAATCCCCCGAACACTGCTTCAGCGGCGGGTACGGCGACGAATCTCGCGCCGGGACACGCCCTCGATTGAGACAGAAAGGAGGCCCCCGTGTCTAGTTCTCGTCCGATCGAACTTCGTCGAGCCCTCGTTCACACGGCTCTGGCCGCGGCGGTCGTCGTGGCCATGAACCTCGAAGCGGGGACGGCCAAGAGCCAGAACATCGTGGTGGATGAGGTGATCGTGAAGTTCTTCGACGCGACGCCTCAGCCCGCCATCGACGCGATCTTCGCGACCCTGAGTCTCGATCCGATCCAGGTGCTCCCGCTGAGCGGCGCCCACCACGCGAGAATCCTCTCCGGCGCGAGCGTATCCCTCGTGGTCAGCTTGCTGGAGCTCGAATCCGCGGTCGAGTACGCCCATCCGAACGACATCTTCGAGGGCAGCAATCATCTGACCGAGCCGGACGACCCGACCTACCCCTCCCAGTGGAGCCTGTCGAACCGCGGGAGGAACGCGGGACATGCTCTCGGCACCATCGACGCAGACGTCGACGCGCCCCAGGCGTGGGAGCACCGGACCAACTGCTCCAGTCGCGTGGTGGCCTTCCTCGACAGCGGTGCCGACCTGACGCACCCCGATCTCGCCGGGAACCTCTGGACGAATCCCGGAGAGACGCCTGCGAATGGCGTGGACGACGACTCGAACGGTGTCATCGACGACGTGAACGGTTCCGACTGGGTCAACCTGGACGGCAATCCGACAGACGACCACGGCCATGGAACCACCACCGCGGGGGTCATGGGAGCGATCGGAAACAACGGCGTCAACATCAGCGGCGCCTGCTGGCAGAGCCAGCTGATGATCGTGAAGGTGCTCGACGCCACGAATAGCGGCAACTGGGCCAGCCTCGAGAACGGACTCGCGTATGCGGTTGCGAACGGCGCCACGATCCTGAACCTGAGTCTCGGCGCCCACAGTCCCTTCCGTCAGGCGACCGTGGACGCACTGACAGCGGCGACGGCGACGGGCGCGGTCCTCATCGTGGCGGCTGCCGGAAACTTCGGCGTCAACAACGATGCTCCGCCGGGGGGTGCTCCGGCCAATGGAAATTCGTTCAAGCCATGCTCCTATGGGACGGCAGACCTGATCTGCGTCGCGGCTTCGAACAACCGCGATTCGGCCTCCGGTGCCGGCCAGGCCAACACGAACTGGGGGCCGGCCTCGGTGGACCTGTTCGCGCCCGGAGAAGACATCGTCACGCTGCGCCGCAGCGGCCTCGGCGGAGGCATCACGCCGCTTCCCGGCGTCGACGGGACCTCCTACGCCGCGCCGCATGTCACCGCGGCGGCGGCCCATTGCTGGGAGCTCTATCCGACGGAGACGGCCGCGCAGATCAAGGCTCGGCTGCTCGCGGGCGTCGATTCGCGTCCCAACCTCAGGCAGCCCCGCGCCGCGGGCGGGCCGACACGGGTGCTGTCCGGGATCAACAACGACGGCCGCCTTCGCATGTGCATGGGGGACGACTTCGGGGACGCGCCCGATCCCTTCACGGCGCCCGGGCTGTATCCGACGCTCCTCGCGTCCAATGGCGCCCGACACGAGGACATCGGCGAGGAGTGGCTCGGAGATGGGCCGGCCTTTCGCGCAGAACGGGACAACGGAGATGCGCCCGCACGAGACCACAGCCTCGAGGTGACCCCCGAATTCGACGCAGACCAGGTGGTCCCCCTGGACGTCGACGGGATTCCGAACCTGACGGACAACGACTTCCACGACGACGGCATCGAGATCTTCGGGCCCCTCCTCGGAGTGGGGCTGGTCCGGTTTCAGGTCTGCACGGACAACCACCAGGTCGTCGACACCGAGGGCGGGCGATACACCGGCGCCGCCGGCGCGGCCCAGGGGGATCCGGAAACGATCCTGGTGAACGACAAAGCCATCTACGTGAACGGCTTCTTCGACTGGAACCAGGACGGCGACTTCGACGATACCCTCGAGTACGCCTTCTCCAGGCGCTTCGTCCCCCCCGCACCGGTCGCGGGGACCGACGGCGCCGCGACCTGTCATGGCTTCCTGAGTCAGATCTTCCTCGCACCGGCGCTGCTTCCGCCCGACCTGCTGTGGGCGCGGTTCCGCTTGGATTACGGAGAAGACGTCCAACACGGATTGGCGGGGAACGCACCCGTGTTCGAAGTGGGCCACACCGCGCCACCGGCGGCCCGCTACGACACGGTCACGACCCTCAACCGCAGCCGAGGGCAGGCGCAGTTCGGTGAGGTGGAAGACTACAATGCAGGCGTCGCACCCCACGATCTGCTTCTCGAGTACGATCTGTCACGGCAGGGGCTTCCGGGCTCGAGCCTCACGCTCGACACACCCGTCGCGCGGGCTGCGATCCTCACGGATCCGAAGTTCACGCACACGCCGGCCTCCGGCACCGCGGCCACGCTGCGAATCGAGGGCGTGCTTGGGAACGGAACGCTGGGCCCGATCCTCGGGGGAGTTCCGCTCACCCAGAAGACGCTTCCTCTGCAGGGAATCATGCGCCTGTGCCTGCTGGCTCCCGGCTGCGGTCTGCCCGTGGAAGTTCCGCTCACGGTCCACGGAACAGCCGGGGTCGGAATCGGTGGTCTGGTCACGGCGTCGAGCAGCGGCATCCGGATCTCGATCCAGGGCGCTCCGTGGACGATCGGGACGGCCACCGTGACGAACGTGATGACCTCGATGAGCGGGTACGCCAGCCCCTACTACCAGGGCTTCGGCCATACGCCGATGTCGGGAACCCTCTCTGCCAGCTCCATCGGGACGCTTCAACTCGTGACGCCCATCAAGGTGACCACGAATCTCCCGAACCCCGACATCGGCGGATTCGGCGTTTTGAACGTGCGGTTCGTACCGGAGCCCGGCGGGCTGATGCTCCTCCTCACGGGTGCCGCCGCGCTCGCCCTGCTGGGCAGGAAGCGGATGAAGCCATAGCGGCCGGAGATCGGTGCGACCAATCGACGCGTCCTTCACCATCGGCGCGGGGGAGGGCGCAGCGGCAGCCCCTGGAGCCATCCACGGCATCGACCTCAGCCGCGGATGGGATGCGGTCGCGGCGGCGCTACCACCGAAGATTCGCGGTTCCCGACCAGCGAGATTCGGCAAAGAACAGAAGTGGGCTCGAGGACTGCCCGATCGCGGCCTGCCGGACGTAATTGGAATTGAGCGATCCCAGGTTGTTGCGGATCTTCTGCGTCAGCGGATGTCGCGGACCCAGCGTCTTCTCTGCCATGGCCAGGCCTTTCTCGTAGTGCTCCGCGGCGTGCTCGTACTCCCCGATGGACGCGTAGAGGAATCCGTAATTGTTGAGAATGGCAGCGATGTCCTGGTGCTCCGGACGAAGGGTCTCTCTTCCTGCGGTGATCGTGCGCTCGAGCAGCCGCCTGGCTCTCCCCTGCTCGCTCAGCATCGGCTCGACGGACTCCAACCAGTCGAGGACCCGAGCGAGCCTGGGATGCTTCGGTCCCAGAACGTGTTCCACGATTTCGAGAGCTCTCGTGACATGCAGCGCAGCATCTTCGTATCGGCCCTCCGCCCACTCCAGAGACGCCAGATCGTTCAGGATTCGAGCCGCGCGACGATCCTTCGGCCCGAGCGCGTTCTCGACGATGTCGAGCGCCCGTTCGTAGTGCCGCTTCGCGTCGGTGTGTAGGCCGGCAGTCACTTCCACTGACGCCAGCGCATGGAGAGATTCCGCTACCTGCGGGTCGTGCGTCCCGAGCGCTCGTTCCCGTATCACGAGACACCGCACGAGAAGAGGTCGAGCGGCGGAATGCCAGCCTCGCGATCGATAGAGCGCCGCCAGATCGCACAGACTCTGCGCGATGGCGAGATCATCCGACGCAAGCAGTTCCTTTCGAGCCGCCAACGACCGACGCAGAAGCGGCTCGGCCTCCGCATACCGGCCCTGTGCCTCGTAGAGCACGCCGAGCTCGTTGCGAATCCGAGCCGTTTCCAGACCATTCGAATCACCGATCTCCCATCGGATCTCCAGCGCACGAAGATAGTGCGCTTCCGCCTCCGCATCGCGACCTCGTTCGGAGTAGTACGACGCCAACGATCCATGAGCCGCCGCCAGGCGTGCGTCTGTTGCTGCGGACGCTTCTGCCCGCTCGATGGCTTCCTCCAGAAGCTTTGCGCCAATGTCGGATTCGCGAAGCCCGATCGCCTTCATCGCAAACGCGACGTCCTTCTCCCACGAGGAGTCTCGCGAGGCGACGAGCGCGAACCCCAACGACAGAATGGACATGCAAATCAAGACATTCGTAGAGAGACGTCTGGTCATGAGTCGCGATTGTTCAGATTCGCTTTCCGTCATTCTTGCACCAGACTCACTGCCCGACGTCAACCCTCGTCTGGGGCGCTTTGTTCGAGTCGCCTCGCGACGTACTGGTCGATCCGCATCCGATCGGATCTTCGAAGTTCGGTGAACGAGATTCCGAAGAAATCCTTGCCGACCTCCTCGCGATGGATGATCACGCCTTTCGCCAGAAATGGCCGCTCTGCCGGAAGGGAAATCAGCAACTCCACCTCGTGCTTCAAATTGCAGCCCTGGAACCTGTGAGGAACCAGGATTCCCATCCCTCCCCCGCTGATGTCGCGTACCGTGAAGAAATCGAGGAATCCATGGCCCATGATCTGGACTTCGACCGGATCG
Source organism: Myxococcota bacterium (assembly GCA_046754165.1). Taxonomy (GTDB): domain Bacteria; phylum Myxococcota_A; class UBA9160; order UBA9160; family SMWR01; genus JAFDEI01. The sequence continues at coordinate 9,024 of JBHHVG010000021.1, read as the reverse complement.
CTCGACGTTGTCGTTACGCGCACGACCTTCCGCGGATCTACGAGCATCGGGACCCCCTCATTCATCTGATCCGTCGGCGATCGCTGCGCGTTCGGAGAAGACGTCGATGAAAGCCCGCGCCACGGTCGGGTCGAATTGGGCGCCGGCGCCCATCTCGATCTCCCGCATCGCATCTTCGAATGACACGGGCGATTTGTAACTCGTCTCCGAGGTCATCGAATCGAATGCCTCACACACGGCGATGATCCGCGATTCGAGGGGGATGGCCTCACCCCTCAGCCCCTCGGGATAACCCGTTCCGTCGAAGCGCTCGTGGTGGTAGAGCACGAGGGGGGCCACTTCGTCCCACAGACGAATCCCATGCAACATTCGAAAGCCCAGGCTCGGATGCTTCTCGCAGATCTTCGGGGTGTGGGAAATCGAACGGTCGATCTTTAGCATCCCGACGTCGTGCAGCAACGCCCCGAAATGCAGGCGTTCCATCTGCTTCTCATCGAGCTTCAGTTCGCGCCCGACCCGGTTCGCGAGCTGCGCGACCCGGCGCCCGTGACCGCCGTGATAGCCAAGGTGGACATCCACCGCGGTCACCAGGATGTCCGTGACGTGGGAAAAGAAATTGCGCTGGGTGAAGCGGAGCTCGGCGCTGACCATTGCGACCGATGCAAGCCCTGCGAGGGTGCTGAGAATGTCCACATCTGCGGCGTCGAAGTCCCTGTCGGCATCGGTGTGTATCACGGCGAGAGCGCCCAGCGGAGACTCTTCTCCCGGCAGTGGAACGACGACCGCGGACTGGATCGCCGTACCACCGTGCTCGCCACCACTCGCTGCCGGGCCTCGTGTCGCCGGGCGGCCCTCGCGCATGACGAAGTCCACCAGATCGACGAGAGGCTCCATGAGCAACGCGTGGATCTCCGGCTCGTAGACTCCCATCGACGCGCTCACCTCGAGTGGATCGTCGCCTTTGTTTCTCAAGAACACGCAGGCCGCCCGGGCGTCTGTCAGCGTCAGGGCGCCGCGAACCGCCGAGTCGATCGCATCGTTCTCGTGTTGTGCAACAGCGAGTGATTGCGAGGCGGCGAGCAGGGACTCGAGCTGGAGATTGTTCGCAACCAATTGGCTCAAGGTGCGTTTGGCGATCCTGCGCAACATCAGGAGACATCCTGAAGACAACATCACGATCGACGCGACTGCGACCATCCGCGGTAGCGCCGAGGGCGAATCGAAAACCGCGGTGAGCGGATGGTGCCCGAGCACGATGCCCAGGCCCACGAGCGGGACCACGCCACCCAGCAGATATGCGACGAAAGGAACTCGATCGAACTCCTTGGGGATGATCGAGGTATTTCGAGCGATCGGATTCATCGCACCACCGAATCCGCGTCGCGAATCGACCCGATCGACCCTGAGCGGAATGCGCATATACGGCGCCGATATCGGATCGCTGGGTGCGGAGCTAGATTGTGGATTCTGCGTAGGGCCGGCTATGCCCAGTTCGCGGCGGCACGCATGATCGAAGACCGCATCGTCGCATGATTCTCGTTGTCCGCGAACAAGACACACTGAACGAGAGTTGCCACTGAGTCCGATTCCATCTTCTTCATTACGCTCGCGCGATGAACTTCGACGGTTCGCTGGCTGAGCGACAGCTCCGAGGCCATCACCAGGTTGGTCTTGCCCTCGACCATCATTTCGAGAATCTGACGCTCTCGAGTCGTCAGACTCTGCATGCGGTCCAGGACCTGTTGCCGTTCGTGATGGAGCCTGTTCAGTCTGACCTCGGCGGCTAGCGCACGCTGAACCGAATCGAGCAGCTCCTGGTTTTCGAACGGCTTCGAGAGGAAATCGAACGCACCGTTTTGCATGGCCCGAACAGCGAGAGAGACATCTCCGTAACCGGTGATGAAGATGATCGGCAACACCGCGTTCATTTCCTGCAATTTCGCCTGCAGCGCCAGGCCGCTCATTCCGGGCATCCGGATGTCGACCACGAGAACGCCGCCCTCACGGCCGTCCCAATCGAGAAGGAACTCCTGCGCCGACGCGTAGGCTCTCGCGGATTGATTCACCGATTCCAGCAGGTGGGTCAGGCTCGCCCGGACCCCTTCGTCATCGTCCACGATGAATACATTCGCATCTGACTCACTCATGCCGTCCTCCGGAGGCTTGCAAATCGCCGGAAGCGATCGATGTGATCGGAAGATCTCGATCCATGATTGAGCGCGTGATCAATCGTGCAATTTGAAATGCCGTGGGGAAGAACAGGCCGAGATACACGGCTGTGTGGAATACAGGTGGAGTCGATCCGACCTGGTCCAGCTGGAATCCGCCGGAAGACGACGCGGGATACGACGCCACACCCACTTCATGAACTTCTCTGCGTCTCTCGAGCATTCGCGTACCGCCAACGTGCAGCGAAACGAATGTAGCAGTCGGGTCATCGGCTTACACAATGCTCGCACGGCCGAAACATCACGATTGACTGAATGGAACGCCAGATCCGGTCGCAGGTTCCGCGTGGCGACATACACCCACAGTCCCGCGATCCCCGGTGGAGTCCGCCTATCGCGGCCGACCACCCCCGCTGTCAGCGGAAGGCGCAGAGCGGAATCCGCCGGCGCGCGGCTCGAGAATGCCGGCTCCGATCGCGGCCACGCGCCGGTCGTAGAATTCCGCAAGCGCCTACGTACACCCCCCAATTCAGGTCGACGTACCCACGGTCGATGCGCATCAGATCGGCGGGTCGAACAGTGACTGGCAGACGCAGCCACTCGATGCCGAGGGGGGAGACATGGCGGAAAGAGGAAACCGGGCCACTTCGAGATCTCATCTGGTCCTTGTGTTTTTCTGGGTGGCAGTGGCCGGTTCTCTGGTGATCGCGAGCACCGCACAGGCGATCTCCATCGACACGTTCGCGACCGATCAATCGACCATCATCTTCACGCCCGCTACGACCGGAAGCAACCAGGCTTCAGGTTCGGGAATCGTCGGGGGCGAACGGGATGTCACGATCACTCTCACGTCGGGTGTCGGGGTGACCGGCATCGCGTCGGGTGGAAATTACGCCTACGGGCACGTCGCGGGCTCCGAAGGAACGATCTCCATGGTCTGGGACGGTATCGACGGAAGCTCGGCACTCAATTCGACCGGCCTCGGAGGAGCGGACTTCACCGATGGAGGCGTCAGCAACGGAATCGCCTTGAGCGTCCTGTTCGATGATTTTCCGGCCCCGATGACACTCACCGTGTACACGGATGCCGGAAACGTTTCCCAGGCATCCGTGGTCCTGCCGGGAAACATCCCGCCCGATCCGCAGATGCAGTTCGAGGTTCTGTTCACCGATTTCTCCGCCATCGCGGGAATCGGGGCGGATTTTGCGAACGTAGGCGCCTTCGTGCTCGACATCGACGGCAGTGCGACGGCGGGTCTCGACGTCGAGATCGACTCCATCTCGACGCTCCTCGTTCCGATCCCGGAGCCGACACCGGCGGTACTTCTCGCCGGTGGGCTCGTCGGTTTCTCCTGGATTCGGCGGCGGCGCTTCCGGACGTAGAGATCCCTAGCCTCCGATGTGGTACATCTCGATCTTCGGCCTGGGCTTGACGTTCCCCTCGCTGTCGGTGATGCCAGCGCGCTCCTCGGAGTAGCGATCGCTGCGCACGAGCCATACGCCGCGGATCAGATCGCGCAACTCATCGTCTCCCGCTCCCGCCCGCATCGGCGTCCGCAGATCCATGCCGCCGGTAGCGAAGAGACACGTCACCAACGAGCCGTCGATGGTGAGCCGCGCCCGCGTGCAACTGCCGCAGAAGGGCTGGCTCACCGACGAGATGACGCCAATCTCGCCGCTCCCATCCTTGTAGCGGTAACGGCTCGCCACCTCGCCGTGGTAGCTGGGCGCGAGCGGTTCGAGCGGGAAGACTGCGTCGATGCGCTCGACGATTTCTTCCGCGGTCACGACATTGGACAGCTTCCACTGGTTGAGCGTCCCGACGTCCATGAACTCGATGTAGCGAACGATGTGGCCCGTGCCCTTCCACATGCGCGCGAGGCCGACGATGGCGTCCTCGTTGATACCGCGCTCGACGACGCAGTTGATCTTGATCGGCCGCAGGCCCGCCTCGTGGGCAGCAGCGATGCCTTCGAGTACTTTCTCGGTGCCGAATCCGAGCCCGTTCATCGTCTTGAAGGCGGCGTCCTCGTCGCTGTCTAGACTGACGGTGATGCGCTGCAGCCCAGCCTCGGCCAGCTCTTTCGCCTGGCGCGCCAGCAAGTAGCCGTTGGTCGTGAGGGTGAGATCGCGCAGCCCGTCGAGCGCGGCGAGGCGCTCGATCAGGCTCGGTAGCTGGTGACGCAGCAGCGGCTCGCCGCCGGTGATGCGGATCTTCTCGACACCGAGCTCGATGAAGAGCCGCACCAGCCGTTCGATCTCCTCGAAGGTCAACAGATCCGGACGCGCCAGGAACTCGTAGTGCTCGCCGTAGATCTCCGCAGGCATACAGTAGGGACAGCGGAAGTTGCAGCGGTCGGTGACCGAGATGCGGAGGTCGCGCAGGAGTCGCCCGCGGCTGTCGGATGTGGGGGGCACGCAATTCCTCTGGGCGGAGGTGAGATCACCCGCCCCCTTCGACCCAGGCGCCAAGGTCGTCGGGCAGCTCGCGCTGCAGGTCGAAGGCCGCGGCCCGCTCCGCGCCGAGGTTGGCGGCGAACATGTCGCGGAAGTGGCCCTCGATGCGGTCGCTGAAGAGCCCAATGCTGCGCAGCGACGGGATCACGAAGCCCCGCACCGGCCCAGCGGCGCCCCCCTCCGCCGCGGCGTCGAGCTTCTCACGCTCCTTCGCCAGGGCGGTGAAGACATCCTGGGGGTCGAGCCCCAGCTCCCGCCAGATCTCCAACACCGACTGCCGCATGGGCGTGCCCGAGCGCGAGTCGATCAGCATGCGCGTCGCCTCGAAGGCGAAATCCTCGAGGTCGGCGATCGTCTCGGGTGGAAGCCCACCTACTACCTCCGACAGGTACTTGATACCGAACCCCGTGTGGCGCGCCTCATCCCGAGAGACCAAGGTGAGCAGCTGCTTGAGCAGCGGTTCGTCGGTGTTGTTGCGCATGTCACGGAAGACGTAGAGGGCCAGCCCCTCGACGACGATCTGCATCCCGACGGCCTTGTGCATCCAGCCTTCACACCCGAGGGTGGCGTCGAGCAGGCGCTTGAGCCCCGGCATGATGGGGTGCACGTCGTCGAGCAGGCGGATGTAGGCGGAAAAGACCTCGACATGCCGCGCCTCGTCCAGTGTCTGGGTCGACGCGTAGAACTTGGCATCCATGTGCGGCACCGCATTCACGAGCTGGGCCGCCACCATCAGCGCGCCCTGTTCGCCGTGGAGGAAGTTCGACAGCAGGAAGGCGGACGTGCGCCGCGACAGCTCCCAACGCAGGTCGGCGTCGAGATTCTTCCAGAAGTCGGTCACCTGGATGGGGATGCCCGCCAGGGAGAAGGTGCGGGAGAAGGACTCCTGGTCGATCTCGCGCTCCCAATTCAGGTCGCGCACCGCGATCCATTGGCGGTCGAGGGCGTTTGCGTAGAGCGTCCGGAGCTGGTCGATCTCCGGTTCGTAGTTCCAGTTGTAGACCGCGTCCATCGCCACGCGGGTCTCGTCGAGATCCGGGACCCTCTCGGGTAGTCCGGTGGGCAGGCGATCGGGCACAGCGGCTCCTGGCTTGTCTCCCGCGGGGATGCGGTGCCCATAGGCTACGAGAATGGTCCCACGGTTTTCAACCCGGTAGACTCGAGTGTTACCCCGCCGCGCCCACGGACCCGGAGTTCCATCGATCCATGCCCGATTCCATCACCCACGAATCCGTCGACGGCGCCGTCGTCCGCGGCGCCGCCATCGCCCATTGGCGCGACATCCACCGCAACCGCTGGCCCGTGGGCCGCACGGGAATCCGCTCCTGACGGCGACGGTCCGGAGCGAACGCGATGGCCCCGTCGCCATCGTCATCATCGACCGCCCGCACGTGAAGAACTGCGTGGACGGACCGACGGCGGACGCACTGACCCGAGCGTTCCGGGCATTCGACGAGGACGAAGGCGCCTGCGTGGCGATCCTCACCGGCGCCGGCGGTGCGTTCTGCTCCGGCGCCGACCTGAAGGCTGCCTCCGAAGGTCACGGAAACCGGGTCCGCGAGGGCGGCGACGGGCCCATGGGGCCCACCCGCATGCTGCTGTCGAAGCCGGTGATCGCCGCGGTGGAGGGACACGCCGTGGCCGGCGGGCTCGAGCTCGCGCTGTGGTGCGACCTGCGGGTGGCGGCGGAGGACGCGGTCTTCGGCGTGTACTGTCGGCGCTGGGGAGTACCGCTCGTCGATGGCGGGACGGTCCGCCTGCCGCGGGCCGTCGGACAGAGCCACGCGATGGATCTCATCCTCACGGGCCGCGGAGTGTGTGGAGACGAGGCCCTGCGGATGGGTCTCGTCAACCGCCTTGCCCCTCCGGGCAAGGCCCTCGAAGAGGCGCTCGAGCTCGCGAAGCAGCTCTCGAAGTTTCCCCAGCGATGTCTGCGCAGCGACCGGCGATCGTCGCTCGATCAGTGGTCCCTGCCGCAAGACGCGGCGCTGTTGCGCGAGACCCTGCTGGGCCTCGACACCATCCGCTCCGGCGAGACCCTCGAGGGCGCGAGGCGTTTCGCGTCCGGGGCGGGCCGACACGGCTCGTTCGAGGACTTCGAGTAACGCGATACCGCGGCGAGGAGGCGACCCCCGCACCGTGTCGAAGAAGAACTGGATCGCCTGGGGCGTGATCGGCGCCGTGCTGCTGCTCGGGTACGCGATCCGCCAGGCCCTGGACGTGGAGTGGAGCGCCGAGTCCATTCGCGCGCTGATCGACGAAGCCGGCATCTGGGCACCGCTCGCCTTCATCGCACTGGTGGGCTTCCGCTTGTTCGTGCTGATCCCGAGCCAGCTCCTGCTGACCGGCGCCGGCCTGCTGTTCGGTGCGGCCCTGGGCACGCTGTACGGTGCCATCGGGCTCACGCTCTCGGCGATCGTGAACTACGCCATCGTCCACGGAGTCGGAGCCGGCGCGATTCGCGACCGCATTCCGCCGCGCTACGTGGGCGCCCTGGCCCTGGCGCGCTCCAAGGCCGGCGCCGGGGCGGTGGCACTGGCGACCGGCTATCCGGTCGGGCCGATCTCCGGCGTGCAACTTGCGGCGGCCCTCAGCGGCATGGGCTTCTTCACGTACAGTGCCGCGGTGGGCCTGGGGTCGGCGATACGCGCGGCGACCTTCGCGTATTTCGGGAGCACCCTGTTCGAAGGCGGACAGGTCGCCGTGGGCCTGGGCGTGCTGGCAGCGGCGCTGATCTGCCCGTGGCTCTACCCTCCTTCTCGCGCCTGGCTGCGCCAGGCGATGGCGCGACCAGAAGATTCATGACCGCACGAGCGAGCCAGCAGCGGAGGTCATGATCCACCCGCAACGTCGACAAGGAGCCCCCCGATGATTTCTCCCAACGAGCGCTACGAGAAGAAGAAGGTCGGCGTCAACGACGCGCAGATGGCGTACGTCGAGGTCGGCAGCGGCGATCCGATCGTCTTCCTGCACGGAAACCCGACGTCCTCGTATCTGTGGCGCAATATCATCCCCCACCTGGAAGGGGCCGGGCGCTGTATCGCGCCAGACCTGATCGGGCACGGCGACTCGGACAAACTCCCGAAGAGCGGCTCGGACCGCTACCGCTTCGTCGAGCACCGCGCCCACCTCGACCCGTTTCTCGAAGAGCTCGACGTGAAGCAGAACGTCACGCTGGTGATTCACGACTGGGGCTCGGCGCTCGGCTTCGACTGGGCCAATCGCCACCGGGATGCGGTCCGGGGCATCGCCTACATGGAGGCGATCGTCCAACCGATCGCGAGCTGGAACGATTGGCCCGAGCTGGCGCGCGAGCTCTTCCGGGCGATCCGCTCTCCGGCCGGCGAGGAGATGATTCTCGAGAAGAACCTCTTCGTCGAGAACGTGTTGCCCGGCTCCGTGGTGCGCGGGCTGACCGATGCCGAGATGGAGGTCTACCGGCGCCCCTTCCGGGAGCCCGGGGAAGACCGGCGGCCGACCCTCACCTGGCCGCGACAGATCCCGATCGAGGGGGAGCCGGCGGACGTGACCGAGATCGTCCGGGCCTACGCCGACTGGCTGAAGCAGAGCGACGTGCCAAAGCTCTTCGTCAATGCCGACCCCGGTGCGATCCTCACGGGTGCGAACCGCGACTTCTGCCGGAGCTGGCCGCACCAGACCGAGGTCACCGTGGCCGGCAGCCACTTCATCCAGGAAGACTCGCCGGACGCAATCGGCCGCGCGATCGCGGAGTGGCACGCCGGTCTCGCCTGATCGCCGATCGGCGCACTCGACTCAACCTATTGGAAAAAAGGGGGATTTTCGTTCTTCCCCGCGCCTCGACATTACGAGTGAATACTCTTAGAATCGCGACATGGAGTATCGAGTCGAGGAGCTGTCCGCCCGATCCGGGGTGCGCGTCGACACACTGCGCTTCTACCAGGCCCGCGGCCTGTTGCCCGCCCCCACGCGGGTCGGCCGCCTGGCGCTCTACGGCGAAGACCACCTGACGCGGTTGCGCCGCATCCGCGAGCTCCAACAGCAGGGCTTCTCGCTGGCCCAGATCCAGCAGGTGCTCGACAAGGCGGGGAGCGAGGCGCCGGAGCTGCTGGCGGCACTCGTCGAGCAGCGCGTGGGCACCCGCGAACTCAGCCGGGAGGAGCTCGCCGCCGAGGCGGGTGTTCCCGAGGTGCTGATCCGCGCCGCGGAATCCGCGGGCCTGATGGCGCCCCTCGATGTCGGCGGCGAGCCGCGTTTCTCCGAATCCGACCTCGAGATGGCTCGAGCCGGCAAGACCATCCTCGGGCTCGGCTTCCCGCTCCACGTCATCCTCGAACGCTCCATCGCCCACGCGCGCCACATCGAGTACGGGAATAGGAATCAGCAAAGAGCAACAGAATGACCTGTTTACCCCATTCTAC
>JBHHVG010000020.1:0-15443 GCA_046754165.1 Myxococcota bacterium | reverse complement strand
CGGTCTGCTCGGCGCGATCGGTGCGCAACCGCGCCAGATCCTGGAGATCTTCCTCACCGAGGCGGTGCTGCTGGCCGTCGCGGGCGCGGCGGCGGGCCTGATGATGGGCTTCGCGATCGTCCGGGTCTTCATCGCGCTCTATCCGACCTTTCCCGCGGCGCCCCCGATCTGGGCCATCGCCGCCGCCGTCGTCGTCGCCGTCGTCGTCGGAACGCTCTTCGGCGTCCTGCCCGCCCGGCGCGCCAGCGCCGTGGATCCGGTCGCCGCGCTGGCCGGGAGGGTGCCGTGAAGCCCGAGGGATACGTCGAGCTGTCGCTCGCCACGCTGCGCCGCCAGCGCACGCGCTCGATCCTCTCGATGCTGGGTGTCGCGATCGGCATCGCGGCGGTCATCCTGCTGACCTCGATCGGTGAGGGCACCCGCCGCTACCTCCTATCGGAGTTCATGCGGTTTGGAACGAATATCCTAGAAGTTACTGCTGGCAAAACGGAAACTGGAGGCCATCCGGGAATGTTCGGGGGCACGACCCACAAGCTCGACCTCGACGACGCGGAGGCGATCCGGCGGCTGCCAGACGTCCGGGCGGTGGTTCCGGTCGCCGTCGGGCAGGCCCGGGTCGAGGCCAACCGACGCGGCCGCAGCGTCTTCATCTACGGCGCCAACGCGGAGCTGCCGGAGGTCTGGAAGTTCCAGGTCGGGCAAGGGGTCTTCCTGCCGCCCGGCGACAGCCGTCGCGGCGCCCTGGTTGCGGTTCTGGGCCCCACCGTGAAGCGCGAGCTCTTCGGCGACGCGAACGCCCTCGGCCGGTTCGTCCGCATCGCGAGCCACCGCCTGCGGGTGATCGGCGTGATGGCTCCGCGGGGTCGCATGCTCGGCTTCGACATCGACGACGCGGCCTACGTACCGGTGGCGACCGCCACGAAGATGTTCAATCTGGAAGAGCTCCAGGAGATCGATGTGCTGTTCACCCACGAGGGCCTGGCCGCAGGCGTCACCGAGTCGATCCGGCGGCTGCTGACGGAGCGCCACGGCGGTCGGGAAGACTTCACCATCACCACCCAGAGCGAAATGCTCGAGGTGTTCGACAACGTGATGCGCGGGATCACCGCCGCTGTCGGGGCGATCGGAGCGATCTCCCTGCTCGTCGGCGCCATCGGCGTGTTCACGATGATGTGGATCTCGGTCGGCGAGCGCGTCGGCGAGATCGGGCTGCTGCGCGCGCTTGGCGGAACACGCAGCGAGGTGCGCACGCTCTTCCTGCTCGAGGCTGTGATCGTCACGTTGATCGGCGGGGTGCTCGGTATCGCAGCCGGGCTCGGCATCGCGAGCCTGCTGCGCATCGCGGCACCGGGGCTGCCCATCTTCACGCCGCTGGGATATGTGTTCGCCGCGGTGCTCGTGAGTGCGCTCGCCGGACTGATCGCCGGCGTACTCCCGGCGCGCCGCGCCGCGGCCCTCGAACCGACGGAGGCCCTCCGCGCCGAGTAGCGACCGCCTCCCTCGTCGTCGTCGCTGGCAGCGGCGCTACCCTAGTCGCCTCGCAAGCCCGCGCACCGCGCGGGCACGGCACACCTCGGAGTCCACCCCGATGAAGTTCTGGCAGGGAGTCTCCTTCACAGAGCCGGAGCAGCTCGTCGAGATCGCAGCCGGCGCCGAGAGGGCCGGCTTCGAGGGCGTGCTGGTCTCCGAACACCTCTTCGTTCCGGAAACCTACGCGGCGGGCTACCCGTACTCCCAGAGCGGCCGCCCGGACTTCGACGCCGACACCCCGTTTCCGGACCCGTGGGTCGCGATCACGGCGATGGCGGCGGCCACCCGGCGCCTGCGCTTCGCGACCATGGTGTCCGTCCTCCCGCTCCACCACCCGCTCGAAATCGCCAAGGCGGTCGGCACCGCCGCCCTCTTCTCCGACAACCGCGTGGTCCTCGGCGCCGGCGCGGGATGGATGCGCGAGGAGTTCGAGGCTCTCGGGGTGGACTTCGCCACCCGGGGCAGGCGCTTCGACGAGAGCATCGCCGTGCTGCGCCGGATGTGGACGGGCGAAATGGTCGAGTACCGCGGCGAGATCTTCGATTTCGGCCGCATCCAGATGCGGCCCGCGCCAACGAAGACCGTGCCAATCTACATCGGAGGCGCCTCGAAGCCGGCCCTGCAGCGGGCGGCCTCTCTGGGCGATGGCTGGCTCGGTGCCGGGAACACGCCGGAGCAGGCGGCGGCGATCCTGAAGGACCTCGCGCGGCTGCGTCGCGACGCCGGGCGCGAAAGCGAACCCTTCGAGGCGGTGGTGCCGCTGCTTGCCCCGCCGGATGCAGACACCCTGCGGCGTCTGTCGGACCTCGGTGCTACCGGGACGGTGAACTATCCCTTCCGTTACACGCTGGCGCCCGAGGCCTCGCTCGCCGAGAAGCTCGACATGATGAAGCGGTTCGGCGACGAGATGATAGGGCCACTCCAGGATCTCTGACTTCGACCGGGGTCGGGGCGAACCCGGGTCAGCGCCGCGCGGCGCCTCCGATGTCGTCGGCCACGCTCTTCCGGCGCAGGCGCCGCAGCAGGTGGCGCCCGCGCTTGGAAGTCTCGTGCCGCTCCCACCATTCTCGGAACAGCTGCTTCATGAGAGCGACCTCGCCGGAGGGGAGGTCCGTCACCGCCCCTGCCTCGCGTCGGAGGGAGTAGAGGATCTTCGAGTTCTTGAGTGAATGCGGCTTGCCCACGGTCGGGTGCGCCAGGGACTCGACGCGATACCCGCACGACGCGAGGAAGCTCCTCAGGCTTGCACGGGTGTAGAGCTGCTTGTGGAAGAAGTTCATGCCATGGGGAAAGAGATTGCCGGCGCGCAGGATCTTCGAATGGTCCTTTTCGTTGTACGCGATGATGGCTCCGCCGTCGGACAGCAGGCTCCCGAGGTGTCGGGCGACGAGTGCAGGATCGTGGGCGTGGCCGAATGCCTCGTTGCACAGGATCAGGTCGAACCGTTCTCGCGGGAAGGGGTTGTCGAACTCCGGCACCGGGATGCTCGCGATCTGCGGGAGCCCCTGGACCTCGCGCGCGTGGCGAACCAACGAGGGCAGGTGCTCGAGACCGTAAAGCTCGGAGATCCCGTGTTCGTCGCGGAGGATGCGGAGCTCCTCCCCGGTAGTACAGCGAAAGTGAAGCACCGACTCGACGCCTTCGAGAGCACCGTGCGCGGCGAGCGTATCGACCAGGTCACGGGCCAGGCGCGCCTTGCGGCTGACGAAGCGGACAGGAATCGGCAGCCGGTCGAGGGGAATCGGCGTCTCGATGATGTGAAAGAGCTGAGCGTAGTACTGCTTCGCAGCCTCCGGAGTCGAGCGCTTTCTCATGAAGACGAGGGCGCAGTGCTCGCAGACGGTGAATTCCGGAGTCCTCAGCGATGACAGATCGGTGCCGGGGACCTCTCGCTGCTGCTCTCTTTCGAAGATCAGATCGAGGGTCGTGTCGACCCGCGCCGGCCTCGGGAGCAGATCGCTGAGATTTTCGTGCCCGCACGAAGGACACTGCTTGCACTCGATGACCCCGCTCATCTGCGAACGTGAATAGCGTCGGGCGCCATGGCGGGCAACCGGATGCGGCGTGCTGCGCGCTTCATCGAGTGGCCTCCGGGGTCGGCGCCGGCCCCCAGGCGATTCGGGCAGTACACCAGACCACGTAGAAGACCACCATCGCGGAGCACCAGGTCATGATCTCGTCCCGCCACTGAAACGTACCCGCGATGACCCAGGAAAGTCCCGATAGGCCACACAGGGCCGCGCCAATCTCTCTTCGGCGCGCCGCCAATGGCGCGAATCCGACCAGAATCGCGTAGTAGTAGTTCGTCAGCTCGAAGGCCATGGGAATCGCGCCGATCCCGAGCGCCGCCGCGACCCAGCGCTCGTCACGGCTGGCGGCCGCGGAGATCAACACCAGAAACGCCATCAGCGCGGCCCGGTGAAGCCATCGTCGCTCGGAAAACCGCGCCTCGCGCGCCGCACTCCACGCCTCGTAGCGCTCCATGGGATCACCACCGGACGAGAGGCGATCGAGAGCCGACGGATCGTACGAGAGCACCGTGGCCAGACCGACATGGTTCTTGAGAGCCGTGCCCAGGTGAACGCGCGAGTTCTCGACGAAATCGAACCAGGCGTCGAGGCCGCCGTGGGTCCATGTGGCGAGGGGGAACACGACGGCGAACGCCAGGGCCGCGCCAAGGGCGATGCGCCGGTCCGACGGTTCGAGCGCGAAACGATGTTGGCGTCCCATCTGGACCGCCGCCCGCAGCGCCAACGTCGCGAGGATCACTCCGGGAAAGATCCGCACCAGCGTCGAGACGGTAAGCAGAGCGCCGGCCGCAGTCGGTCTGCCCTTGCGCAGGCAGCAGACCCCCGAGACGGCGGTCACCAGCCATCCCTGGCGGAGCAGCGAGCCCCCGGTCCAACCAAAGACGCCAAAGAAGTTCGTCCCCCAGTAGATGACCGCCACGCAAAGCACACGCCATCCGAAGGCCCACGCGATGGAGGCAAACATGCCCGCCAGCAGAAGCGGATCGATGAGGCCCAGCACCGCGAGCTGTTTCGGACCCGCCGGTCCGAGATTCGCCAAGCGGCCCCCGAGAAGACCCCAGGACGGTGGAGGGTTGTAGCCGTGGTCTCGCTGGATCTCACCCCAGCGCCGCGGGGTCACGAGCCCCCGAAACCAATCGACATCGTGGCGGAAGGCGCGCCAGCGCGTTTCGCTGAAGTGGCGCTTGCAGGCCTCGGGTTCCGCAAGCGGCACGGCCGCCGAGATCATCTCGTTCGTGGCGAGGTCGCGGATGTTGCGATCCGCGACGCCGGTCGCGGGCGCGGCCTCGGCATCGGCCACTGCAGTGCACGCGTACAGCCGTGTGTAGCCCAGCTCGGAGAAGTACTTGGCGCCGACGTAGTAGTGGTAGGTGTCGCTGACGTGGATGTGCCTCGGATAGTGGAACTGCAGGAAGTTCCACCAGGCGAGCGCGCTTGCGAGGGCCACGGCGACGAGTGCGCCGTCTCGCAGCCGCCGCAGTCGCCGCCCTCGCCCGTGGCGGTCGAGCCACAGCTGCGCGACGAGCAGCCCCGTGCCCGCGAAGGCGAGGGCCGGTTTGATCGTGTCGACGGTTCGGCGCGTCAGCAGATCGGAGAGGGAGTCCGCCGCGAGGCCGAGGCCCAGGGCCAGTGTCAGAAGCACCAGAACGGGAATAGCCGCCGTCCACCGCAGGTGAGAACGCGACATCGAGGCCCACTCTAGGCCGTGTCGTGGGGCGTCTCCAGCGGCGACGCAACGGTTCCCGGACTTCCCACGCGAGCCCTGGGCCGCGCTTCTAGCCGACCACCCGCGCGAAGCGCTCGCGGGCCTCCTCGACCGAGAGGTTGCCCGCCGCGGCGATCGCTGCGAGGCGCGCCGGGTCTTCGAGGTCGCTCGCTCCGAGGCGGTGCTGGCACGCGCGGGCGGTCGCGTAGGAGTCGCTGCCAACGTCGACGTCGCGGACGCGCGTCTTGCCCGTGTCCGGATCCATCAGCTCCAGGAACGGGATCGGCACGATCGCCGCCTCCTGCCGGGTGATCAGCACCTGGGAGTGCCCAGCCAGCAACGTCGCTACGGCGCCCGCGCCGAGGTCGCGGGTGTAGTCCTGGTCGAACGCGCAGGGCTCTGCGCAGCGGAGCTCGTAGCCGACGTCCTTCTCGACGATCGGGAACTTGACGCCGCGCTCGGCGAGGTTGCTGCGCACGCGATCGCGCAGCAGGACGGCCAGCGGAACCTCGGCCAGGCGAATGTGGCCGTGCTCGTCGCGCTCGACGTCGTCGAGCATCGCGAGGTCGGCGGGATCGAGGCGCTCACCGATGCCCTCGGCGATGACCGCGACGCCGTGCGGGCGCCCCTCCGCCCTGCCCTTGAGCATCGCCCCCTCGAGCAGGCGGGTCACGGTCTCGAGCCGCAGCGGGATCTCGTCGAACTCCTCGGGGATCAGCGACACGTCGGCGCCAGCCGCCTTGCCCGCTCCCAAGGCGAGGTGGCCCGCCTGCCGGCCCATCACCACCACGAAGTACCAGCGCGGGGACGTGCGCGCATCCTCCGCCAGCCAGCGCAACGTATCGGCGGCTCGGGCCCGGGCCGTCTCGAACCCGAAGGTCGGAATTCCGTGGGGCAGCGGCAGATCGTTGTCGATGGTCTTGGGGACGTGGACGACCCGGATCCCGTCACCGGCGCTCTCCGCCACACGTCGCGCCGAGTAGGCCGTGTCGTCGCCTCCGATGGTGATGAGGTGATCGACGCCGAGCTGCTCGAGGGACTTCACGACGGCTTCGAGATGACGCGGGTCGCGGGTGGGATTGGCGCGAGACGTCTGAAGGATCGAACCGCCTTGGAGATGGATGCGCGAAGTGTCGGTCTTGGTCAGATCGACGACGTGGTTGGTATCACCCTCGATGAGCCAGCGGAAGCCCTCGAGAATGCCGACGACCTGAGCGCCGGACTGGGCGGCCGAGGTCACCGCCGCCCCGATCACGCCGTTGATGCCCGGGGCCGGCCCTCCGCCGACGAGAATCCCGAATGTCGCCACTGCAATCCCTCCCTTGGATCGAGCGATCGATGGACCGCGGGAATGCGCGCGCGGCGGGGCCCGTTCGGTCTCCGGCGCCGAAGCGTAGCGTATCGGATGCGGCGCCCGGATGGATCGCGGACCACTGCAGCGTTTGCGGGTCGACCCGTGATAACCTCCGCGGGCGCAACCACAGCCGCCTGGGAGGTCGGCCGATCCGATGACCAAGCGAATCGTCAGATGGCTCGCCTTCTTGGCGCTGCTCGTCGCGGGCGGACCGGCCGCGGCCTACCCGCTCGACGCCAGCGAGCAGACCGGCATCGCACGCCTCGAGGCCTACTCCCTGGCCCGAGAACCCCTGGTCGAGAACGGCACGCTCAAGCCCGGCTCGCTGCTGCCCTCGGCGGACGTTCCGCTGACGCTCTTCGGCAAGCACTTCCGCATGCCGGAACCCGACGCCGCATTGACCCAGAAGATCCGCGAGCTGCTGGGAGCCGACGCCGCTCACTACGGGATCAGCCTGCTCGACATCACCGATCCCGACAACCCCCGCTACGCGGAGATCAACGGGAACGCCACCCAGAATCCGGGCAGCGTCGGCAAGATCATGGTGGCACTCGGGTGGTTCCAGGCGTTGGCCGACCTCCACCCGAACGACATCGACCGACGCCGAAAGATCCTCTTCGAGACGCAGATCACGGCGAACGATTTCATCGTCCGGGACAGCCACGTCGTACCGATGTGGAAGCCCGGAGACCCGAAGGTCGTGCGTCGCCCCATCGAGATCGGAGACACCGCCAATATCTGGACCTGGCTCGATTGGATGTGCTCGGCCAGCTCGAACGCGGCTGCCAGCCAGTTGATCTCGGAGCTGATGCTGCTGCGAAAGTTCGGGGCCGACTATCCGCCGTCGAGTGCCGAAGCGGTCGCCTATTTTTCCAGTACGCCGAAGGCCGAGCTATCGCGGGCGCTGCGCGAGGCCATCGAGGCGCCTCTCACCCGCAACGGCCTCGACATCGGCAGCCTCCGCCAGGGCAGCTTCTTCACCCGGACCGGCAAGAGCCTCGTCCCGGGAAACTCGAGCTACGCATCGAGCAACGAGCTCCTGCACTTCCTGGTGCTGATGGAGCAGGGAAAGCTCGTCGATTACTTCTCGAGCCTCCAGATCAAGAAACTCCTCTACCTGACGGACGTCCGCATCCGCTATGCCGCTTCCCCGGCGCTCTTCGACGCGGCGGTCTACTTCAAGTCCGGCTCACTCTACAGCTGTCGGCCCGAGGCGGGCTACGAGTGCGGGAAGTACCGCGGCAACAAGTGGAACTACCTGAGCTCGATCGCGATCGTCGAGAACCACATCACCAAGCCCGAGGTGCGCTACATCGCGGTGGTGCAGTCGAACGTACTCAAGAAGAACTCTGCCGACGAGCATCTGAATCTGGCGACGCTGATCCAAGGGCTGATCGAGCAAGACCACTAGCCCGCCCTCGCGGTTATTTCGGCGTGTCCTTGGCCTTCGACGCGGCGACCCAGCCCCCATAGATCGGATTCGGCAGCATGAACCACTTCTCGCCCCACATCGCCGCGTGGACGAACGTCGTCCCGCGCCTTCGCTCCCGTGAATCTCCCTGGACGGCGACGAAGTCGCGCAGGTCGTCGCCAACGATCAGGAGCACGCGGTGCGTTTCTGCGATGAACTTCCGCCGCGTGACCTTGCCGCCGTCCCAGCCCGGGCGCTCGTGCTTGGTGAGCACGCTGTCGTGCTCTGTGTCGATCGGAAGACCGAGCTCGACCATGCGCTCGCGGGTCGGCTGTTCGACGGCGTGCTCCCGATTGGTGAGATAGAAGATCTCGATCCCGAGATCGTCGGCGGCGTGGAGAAACTCCAACGACCCGGGAATCACGTCAGCCCGCTTTTCGCGCACCCAAGCGTTCCACAGGTCGATGTCGAAATCGCGGTGCTCCTCGATCATCCGGAGCTGGAAGGGGCGATTGTCAAGCACCGTCTCGTCGAGATCGACGATCAGCGCAGGCGGCAGACTCTCATAGGCCGCGCCCTGTTCGATGCAGGCAGTCCAGGTGGAATCGGCGAGCGCGGGCTCGAGCATCCGACTCGCGGCGCGGTAGGTCTGGAGCGTCACGGCGGCGTACTCCGAGCTCGCCGTCGCCCAGAGATGCGCTTTGTAGCCGTGCGCGGGCGCGACGGCGGACGGCGCGCATCCGAAAAAGAGGCACGCGCCGATTCCCCCTGCGACCGCTGTCCGGAGCGCGGATGTCATCCGCTCCTACCGTACCCCATCGCCGTCACTCCGGGCCGTAGAGAGGCGAGATCCTGGCGCCGGATCCTGGCCGGCCCTGGATGCGATGGAGATCGAAGATCTCGAGCGGTATCTCGCCGCCGAAGCGATACGGCACCGGCGGCGGGCGGCGGTGGCGGGGCCGGCTGAACATGGCGTAGAAGCCCGCACCCACCGGGTGCATCGTCCGGATCGGAACCCGCCCGGCAACGACGACCTGGTCGATCTGTCTCATCCGGGCGCGCACCCGCGGCGAACGTTCGAGGACCTTCCCCTTGTCGACGAAGGCGGGAACGATCACGACGTCTCCGGCCTTCGGGAATGGACCGGTCGAGTGCAGCTTCGCGAGGCCCTCTTCCTCGGCGTAGTACATCCAGCCCCAGTGTCCGAGAAACCAGATCTGCGCGCGGTCGCGATCGGGATCGTCCGCGAGCAGGACGTGGACGTGATCGCGCGCCGCCCGCGCGAAGTCGCGGTAGGACTCCGCCAGCTCGGTGTCCGCTCGGGCTACCGCGCAGGCGACCACGAACTGAAGCGCGAGCAGCGTGCCGAGCGCCGCGCGCTCCTTCCGCCCCCGACCTGCGCCGGACTATTCGAGGTGGCGGAACGCCAGCAGGACACACGGTGCCAGCGCCGGAAGGAAGTGCCGGACCGCCTGGAAGGGAACGAAGAGCACGCTGAGGAGCAGCGGTGCCAGCAGCCACAGCAGCAGGAACAGCGAGTCCCGGGCGGCCCGATCGCCGCCGCTACGCAGCAGCGGTGCCGAGCCACGCACACCGGAGAGCCCGCATACGAAGAGCAACGCGCCGCCAGTGGTCGCCCAGAAGAGATACTGGGCGTCGCTCCCTCCCACCATGTACCACTGCACCAGGCCCCAGCAGGCGAGGCCCGAGGCGAGCGCGCCAGCCAGGGCCAGGCGGTCGCCCGTCGCCGCAGAACGCCAGGCCAGCACCGGCAGCAGGTAGAGCAGGCTTCCGGCCACGACCGGCAGGCCGCAGAGGTTGTCACGCCAGCCGTGTCCGGGGCTCGTGTAGCCTCGACCGAGCTGGCCGAGAAAGTGCACCTCGCCGTAGATCCACAGATTGTGGAGGAACCACAGCCCGAGCAGGCCCACGGGGACGGCGATCCAGGCGCAGTGGCGGGGTTTGCCCGCCAGAATCGGGTAGGCCGCGAGAAGCGGCAGCAGCAGCAACGCCGAGTATTTCGTCAGGATCGCGGTGCCCGCGAGGAGGCCGCCGAGGAGCCACAGGCGCCGGTCGTCTCGATCCGTCCCGGCGACTGCCGCCGCCACGGCGCCGACTCCGAGCGCCGCCGACGGGATGTCGCGCATGACGTTCCCGGACACCACGACGCCCGCGCTCGTCATGACGAACGCGACGGACCACATGGGATGCCGCGTGAAGCGCCGCGCGAGCGACCAGACCGAGACCGCGAAAAGGGCGAAGAACGGAATCATCGCCAGGTGGAGCGCGAGCTCCGAGAAGTTCGTCACGGAGGCGACAGGAGCCAGGTAGTAGTTGAGCCCCGGCGGATTGCTGTCGATGTCGAAAAGCGGCAGCGGACGGTCCCACCAGTCGAGCTCGCCGCCGTAGGGGTCGAGGGGATCGGCGACGATGGCCTCGGTGACGCGCAGGAAGAACGTGTCGTCCACGTGGAAGGGCTTGCCGGCGAATGGAAGCGTGACGAAGGCGACCAGCAGGAGCAGCGCCGCCCACTCCATTCCGCGGGTCGGGCGGGTACGCGCGGCTTCAGGCGTCATGCATCGCCCGGACGCGATCAGCGCGCCGGCTTCAGCTTGTAGCGGATTGGAAGGTGCTTGACGCCGCCCACAAGGCTCGAGTGCAGGCGCTCGACCGGTCCGGCCAGCTCGATCGTCTCGATGCGCGGGAGCAGGTGCTTGTAGGCGACGGTGAGCTCGAGACGCGCGAGGTGCGCCCCGAGGCAGAAATGCTCACCGACTCCGAAGCCCAGATGCCGATTCGGATCGCGGTCGATGCGGAACTCGAACGGGTCGTCCCAGATCTCTTCGTCGCGATTCGCCGAGGGGTAGAAGAGCGCGAGTGCGTCTCCCTCCTTGATCTGCCTGCCGCGAATCTCGCAATCCTCGGTAGCGGTGCGCGCGAAGTGAATGATGGGGGTCGACCAACGCACGACCTCCTCCACGGCGAGCGGCAGCAGCGTGGGGTTCTCCTGCAGTCGCCGCAGCTCTTGCTGGTGTTCGATGAACGCGAGCATGCCCCCGGTCGTGCCGTTCCGGGTGGTCTCGTTCCCGGCGATCACGATGATCAGGCACCAGGCGAGCACGTCCATGGGCGGCAGCGGCTTGCCGTCTACCTCGGCGGAGACGAACAGTGACATCAGGTCATCGCCCGGGTTCTTGCGCTTCTCTTCGACGAGCCCGGCGAAGTAGGCGAAGAGTTCGGTCATCGCCTCGCGGGCTCCTTCGATCGCGGTCTTTCCCTCGACCTGGTACTCCGGGTCATCCGCGCCGATCGTGCGGTTCGTCCAGTCGAAGAGCAGGTTCCAGTCTTCGCGCGGGACGCCGAGCATCCAGGCGATGACCGCGATCGGGAGCGGTGCCGAGACCTTCTGGACGAAGTCGCACTCGCCGGAGTCCCCGTCTTGGACCAGCGCCTCCACGATCTCCGCTCCGATCCGCTCGATGTCTGCATGGAAGCGCCCCAGCGCCTTCGGAGTGAAACGGCGGCTGACGAGCTGGCGATAGATCCCGTGCTTGGGCGGATCCATCTGGATGAGAGTCGGCGGAAACTCGTCCATGCGCTCTTCGGGCTTGTGGCTGATGGTGAGCCGCGGGCTGCTGACGAATCTCCCCGGCTGCTTCGAGATCGCGGTGATGTCCGCATGCCTGGTGACGGCCCAGTAGGAGATGCCATTGGGCTGCTCACACCACGACACCGGGTCGTCGCGGCGCATCTCGGTCCAGATGTGGTGTGGGTAGCCGTGGGCGGCGTAGTCGTCGGGATCGAGAAGATTGAAGACCGGTGACTGCGTCGACTGGCTCATCGTGGCCCTCCCCATCGGCATCCCGACGGCCCGATGTTAGAGGATCGAGACCGCCCGGCGCCCGCTTGAATGCCCCCGAACCCGCCCTTATCGTTGCGGTCCCCGCGCCCAATGCCGCGGCGCCGGAGAGGGTGGAGGCTGTCATGTCGTATCGGGTGATCCAATGGAGCACGGGGAACGTCGGAGCCTTCGCCCTGCGCGCGATCATCGGTCATCCGGAGCTCGAGTTGACCGGGCTATGGGTTCACAGTCGCGACAAGACGGGCCGCGACGCCGGGGAGCTCTGCGGCCTCGATCCGATCGGCGTGGCCGCGACCGACGACGTCGAATCGGTCCTCGGCCAGGACGCCGACTGCGTCTGCTACACGGCCACCGCGGACCGCCGCCCCCTCGAGGCCGTCAAGGACATCTGCCAGATCCTGGCGTCGGGCAAGAGCGTCGTGTCGAGCTCGGTCGTGGGGCTCGTCCACCCGCGGTCCTTGCGCGGAGAGATCACCAGCCAGCTCGAAGATGCCTGCCGCCAGGGCGGCAGCTCCTTCCTGACTTCCGGCATCGATCCCGGCTTCGCCAACGACACGCTGCCCCTGGTGCTGAGCGGGCTGTGCGAGAGCTGGGAGGAGATCCGCATTCTGGAGATCATCAACTACGCGACCTACAACCAGCCCGAGGTGCTCTTCGACACGATGGGCTTCGGTCAGCCGCTCGACGCCACGCCGCTGTTGCTGACGCCGGGCGCCCTCTCCTTCGCGTGGGGTGGGACGGTGCGCGTGCTGGCGGAAGGCCTCGGGGTCGAACTCGACGAGATTCGCGAGGTGCACGAACGACGCCCCGCTCTCCGGCCGATCCAGATCGGGGAGCACGTGGTGGAAGAGGGCTCGACGGCGGCGATCCGATTCGAGGTGCAGGGGATCGTGAACGGCCGGCCGGCCCTGGTCGTCGAGCACGTCACGCGTCTGGACGACGAGCTGGCCCCCGAATGGCCGACGGGCGACGGCAGCTACCGCGTGCTGATCAAGGGATCGCCCGGCATGCGC
Source organism: Myxococcota bacterium (assembly GCA_046754165.1). GTDB lineage: Bacteria > Myxococcota_A > UBA9160 > UBA9160 > SMWR01 > JAFDEI01. The sequence goes on along the minus strand of JBHHVG010000020.1, from coordinate 2,538 downwards.
TGCGAGTTCGAGTTCTGGGACGAGAACGGCGACCACGCCGTCGGTGGCGTTCTTCTCACCGCGACGCGGCTCGTCAACGCCATCCCCGCCGTTTGCGAAGCCGATCCCGGCCTGATGTCGGCCCTCGACCTGCCGCTGATCACGGGCCGCGGACGGTTCCGGGGCTGAGGAAGCAAGCGCGGTGACCTATCGGGTGATCCAGTGGGCAACGGGCAACGTCGGCCGGTCGGCAATCGAGGGGATCCTGTCCCACCCCGAGCTCGAGCTGGCCGGCGTGTGGGTGCACAGCCCGGAGAAGGTCGGCCGCGACGCCGGGGAGATCTGCGGCCGCGCGCCGGTGGGCGTGTCGGCCAGCGACGACGTCGACGCCCTGCTGGCGCTCGAAGCCGATTGTCTGCTGTACAGCCCGCTGCTGCCCCAGAGCTCCGAGGTGATCCGCATCCTCGAAGCTGGCGTCAACATCGTCACGCCCATGGGGTGGTTCTATCCATTCCACACCGCCGGGCACGAGGACATCCAGGCCGCCTGCCTCCAGGGGGGCGTGACGCTGCACGGCACGGGCATTCATCCGGGGGGCATCACCGAGCGCTTCCCGCTGATGGTCTCGGCGCTCTCTCGCGACATCCGCCACGTGCGCGCCGAGGAGTTCTCCGACATCCGCGCCTACCGCGCGAAGGGGGTCGTGCGCGAGGTGATGCTCTTCGGGAAAACGCCGGGCGAAGCGGCGCGCAGCCCGATGCTCGATTTGCTGAGCGGCGGCTTCGGCCAGTCGATCGACATGATCTCCGACACACTCGGCTTCGCCCTCGACCCCGAGAAACGCAAGATCCACGAGATGGCTGTGGCCACCCGTCCGATCGACACCCCGGTCGGCGTCCTCGAGGCCGGAACGGTAGCCGCCCAGCGCTTCACCTGGCAGGGACTGGTGCGGGACGAGCCGGTCATCACGGTGCGCGTGAATTGGCTGATGGGTCAAGAGCACCTCGATCCCCCCTGGAGCTTCGGTGAGGAGGGCGAGCGCTTCGAAGTGGAGATCCTGGGGACGCCACCGGTGCACCTGGCCTTCCACGGCATCCACCCCCCGGAGCCCGGCGTCCCCCTCGATCCGAATCCGGGCATCGCGGCCACCGCGATGCACTGCGTGAACGCGATTCCGGCGACCTGCGCCGCGGCGCCCGGCATTCGCAGCTATCTCGACCTGCCACTGATCAGCGGCCGCGCCGATCCGAACCTCGCCCTGCGCCCAGCCGCGACGGCGTCGACGCGCTGAACCGGCGCGCCGCGTGTCAGCCGAGCTGCGCCCGCTCGACGATACGCGTCGCGGGAGTGGGGTACTCGTTCGCGCCGACCCAACGAAGCGTCACGATTCCGTGGCGGTGTCCCGCCGTCTGAAGCCAGTTGGGAACTCCCGGATCGTCGTGGGCGATGACGATCTGGACCGAGCCGTCGTCTCGGCGCCGGGCGGTGTGCGCGTTCATGTGGATGTTGAAGTAGCGGTAATCGAGGGATTCCATCCACCAATTGCTGAGCTGGATGTTCCAGTAGTCGCATGGCGGAGGCGTCACCTCGATCACCAGCGCCTCGTCCGGGGCGAGGTTCCAGTAGCCGTTGTAGTAGTGAATGTTCGGATCGCCACCGGAGGCGGCGGCCTTCGCCGGGTCGAACTCCGGCAGCTCGTTGGGCCGCTGCCGCAGCTCCAGGGCCCACCCCGCGAACATCTTGGCGTAGCCCCGCGCGAATTGGGCCGTGCTCGCCAACGCCCGGTCGATCCGCTGGGCGGTGATCGGCGCGGGAACCTGCCCACCCACCCGCTCGATGCAGAGCTCCGCCGGTGTCTCGCGGGACCGGTCGAGGAACGTCTGTCGGATCAACAGCGTCCGCGTGCTGGGCTGCATCCGGAGCCAGTTGCCCGGGCGTTCGTCGCAACACAGGTGGATCACGACCGAACCATCCGGCTCGAGGGCCAGCTCCTGGCGCTCGAGGTAGCCGTGGGTCTCGCGCCCGTCGAGGCCCGCTGAATACGTCCCGAAGCCCAGGTAGTGGATCGTGCCCACCGACCCCGCCAGGCGGTACTCGTGCTTCCCGCTGATGGACGCCGTCTGGTAGCAGTTGTCCGGGTTGTCCGCCCCCAGCTTCGCCGTCTCGTGGACGTTGCGGTACAGCACCGGCGCCCGAGGATCGCCGTACTCGAGCTGACTCTCGAGCCCCATGCGGACGAGGCGCGTGAGGTAGCGGAAGCCCTCGGCGCGATCGATCGGATCCGTCGGTGCGCTGTCGGAGAGGATGGTGCTCCCCGCCGCCTTCAGGGCGTCACAGAACTCCGCCCAGGCCTCGCCGCTCGTGATCCGCGCCTCGGAAGCGTCCGCGCGCATCGCACCGCCCATGTCAGCTCTCCACGGGAATCTGGAAACGGTCGAGGTAGAAGGCGTACATCGAGCGGGTCTCGTCGGGGTCGAGGCCGAACTCCTCCGCGGAGTACCGGTGCGCCCCGTGCTTCCCCTTCGGGTTCCCGTCGATCCAGGCGGCCATCGCCTTCTC
>JBHHVG010000019.1:0-16158 GCA_046754165.1 Myxococcota bacterium | reverse complement strand
GCCGTCATCTCCCCTGCCAGTTCGGCTTGCGCTTCTCGAGAAATGCGCGCGGACCTTCGACGGCGTCGTCGCTGGAGAAGACGCGCGCCGCCTGCTCTAGCTCGAACTCCATCGCCTTGGCCAGCGGCAGGCCCGATCCCCGGATCACGCTCTCCTTCACGGCGCGTACGGCGAGGGGGCCGTTCTCGAGGATTCGTTCTGCCATCGCGTGCGCCTCGTTCATCAGCTCGCTCGGCGCGACCACGCGGTTCAGCAGCCCCAGGTCGAGCGCCGTTCGTGCGGAGATCGGATCGCCAGTGAGGAGGATCTCCATCGCCCATGCGTAGGGGATCTGGTTGGGCAGCCTCACTGTGGATCCCCCGCCGGGAAAGAGGCCCCGCTTCACCTCGGCCACGGCGAAGGTGGCGTTCTCGGCCGCAATCCGAATGTCCGTGCCTTGCAGCATCTCCATGCCGCCCGCCGCACACACGCCGTTGACCGCTGCGATGACCGGCTTGAAGAGATCTCCCTCGCGCAGCACCGCCACCAGCGGAGCGCGCGCGTCGAAATCAGGCCCAAGAATCGACGTTTCGAAGCTCGCGAGCTCTTCGATCTGATTGGTCACCTGCGGAATGAATTCCTTGAGATCGGCACCCACGCAGAAGTCGCGCTCGCCGGCGCCAGTGAGGATCGCGACCCACACGTCCGGATCGTCGCGGATATCGGTCCACGCCAGAGCGAGGCGCCGCATCGCGGGCATGTTGAGCGAGTTCCGGCGCTCGGGTCGGTTGATCGTGACGGTCGCAATCCGCCCCTTCTTCTCGTAGAGAATCTCGGCAGCCACTTCTCGACTCTCTCCTCAGATGATCCCCAGCCGCTGGAGCTTCATTCCGGTATTCATGTCCCCCTTGAAGCGAAGCTTCCCGGTCATGAACGCCTTCTGTCCGGAGATGTCGCCGTTGACCAGGCTCACATAGTCCGTGTCTTTCATCTTCAGCGTGATCCTGGGATCGTCGATGCATCCCTCTCGAATCTCGGCCTTCTGGTCCGCGATCGATAGAACCCACTTCCCACCGGCCTCGCCTGAGATGTCGAACTGCAGCGTGACGGCGATCCCCTTGAGCTTCTCCCGGTCCGAGAGCCTCTCGGGGAGGATCTTCTCGATGAATTCTGCGGGCGACTGTACGGGCATGGATCGCTCCTGTGTCGTTGCGTTCTTCGGCTCAAAGGCCCAGCGACTTGGCAATGACCAGCTTCTGGATCTCGGACGTGCCTCCGCCAATCCGCAGCAGTCGAGCCACCCGGAACAGGCGCTCGATGGGGAATTCCTTCATGTAGCCGACTCCGCCGTGGACCTGGAGAACACGATCGGCGACGCGAAACGCCATCTCCGATGCAAAGAGCTTTGCCATCGAGATCTCCTTCATCGCGTCTTTCCCCTGGTCGACCAGCCAGGCGCTGTGATAGATCATCCAGCGCGCCGCATCGATCTCCGTGGCGGACTCCGCCAGCATCCATTGAATCGCCTGATTCTTGCCGATGGGCCGTCCGAACTGCTCGCGCGTGGAGGCGTACTCCACACCGAGGCGAACCAATTGGTCGGCCAGGCCCACCGCATCGATGGCCACGATCAGTCGCTCACAAGCGAGCCACTTCATGGCTTCGACGAACCCGAAGCCCTCCGTGCCCACCAGGTTCTCGACCGGGACCTCGCAATCATCGAAGAAGAACTCGGCCTGGAAATCGTCGTCCATCATCGACTGCTGGAGGCGTCGCGTGAAGCCAGGGGTGTCCGAGTCGATGAGCAGCAGCGAGCAGCCGCCGCCGAGCCCCTTGGAGGGATCCGTCATGACGAATACCTGGGCGAAGTCGCAGTACGGCCCGTTGGAGATGAAGTGCTTCTGGCCGTTCACGACGTAGCGGTCGCCCTTGCGGACCGCTCGGGTGCGCATGGCTCCCACGTCCGAGCCGGCGCTCGGCTCGGAAAGCGCGAAGCACGTGGTCTTGTCGCCGGTCATCAACGGATCGAGATAGGTGTCCTGCAAGTAGGTCGAGCAGCGAGCGAGCATCATGGTCGGGCCCATCGGCGGGTCTCCCAGGACGAAGATTCCCAGGATCCTCGAACCGGAGGTGGCGATGGTCTCGCGGAAGGCCGTCATGGCGACGTGCCCAACACCGCCTCCACCCATGGCTTCCGGCATGTGCAGCGTGTAGTAGCCGAGCTGCACCGACTTCCTGCGAATCTCTGCGCCGAGTTCGAGGATTGCCGGCGAGAAGCGCCCCTCCCACGTCTCCGCCTTGTGACGTTCCTCCAGCGGAAGCACCTCCTCCTTCAGGAAGCGCAGCAGGGCTTCGTTGATCTGGACCACGTCGCGGGAATGATTGAAATCCATGGCTATCTCGTCTCCGGCCTCCTGTACTCGCCCCAGTCATGGTCTTCGCGCTCGAGAATCGTGGTGCCGCCCTGGCCGTAGCCCCCGCAGATGGTGGCAAGGCCGAAGCGGGCGCCGCGCCGTCCGAGCTCGATCGAGAGGGTTCCGATCAGACGGGCGCCCGCGGCACCCACCGGGTGCCCAATGGCGCACGCTCCGCCATTCACGTTGATCGTGTCGGGAGACTCGATCCTGAACTCCTGCATGAACACGATCGGAACGCAGGCGAAGGCCTCGTTGATCTCGATGAGATCGATGTCCGCGATGTCCAGGCCCGCGCGGGCCAGGGCCTTGCGGGTGGCCGGCACGACCGAGTAGCCCATGATCGTGGGGTCGCAGCCGGCCACGGCCATGGCGCGGATCGTGGCGATGGGACGCAGCCCCTTCTCGCGGGCTTTCCGCTCGCTCGTCACCATGCAGACCGCGGGACCGTCGGAGGCGCCCGACGCGGAAGCGGCGGTGACACTGCCGCCATCGGGCATGAAGGGCGTCGGCAAGCGCGAGACCTTGTCGTAGCTGCTGTCCGGCCGTGGGCCCTGGTCGACCTCGAGCGTGAACTCCTTGCCTTCGGCGTCGCGTGCGGAAATCGGCAGGATCTCCCGCTTGAAGTGCCCCGCTCGCTGGGCCGAAGCCGCCCGAAGGTTCGACATCACCGCCCAGCGGTCCATCGCCTCGCGAGTGATGCCGTACTGCCGCACGAGCTTCTCCGCCGTGATGCCGCCGACCAGCTCGAGCGGGTCCAGGTCGTCGTACATCCGCGGGTTGGGATTCATGGCGGAGAGCATGGTGTTTGGCTGCCCGAGGAGTTCGTCGAAGTCCGTATCCGGCGTGACTACGGGCAGACGGATGTGGGTCATCGAATCGATTCCACCGGCGATGTAGATATCCCCCATTCCCGCCATCACCGACAGCGCCGCCACGTGCACGGAGCTCATGGCCGTGACGCAGGCGCGCTCTACGGAGAGTCCGGCGACGTCGAACGGGAAACCCGCCAGGACCACACAGCCGCGCGCTGGGTGAGCCTGCTCTCCGAGTTGCTCGACGGCGCCGAGGATGATCTCTTCGACTTCGGACGGATCGACGCCGGTGCGCTTCGTGATGGCCTGGAGCACGGCGACGCCCATGTCATCCGAGCGCACGTCGCGCAGGAATCCCCTCTCGGGATCTGCGCGCCCGAACGGTGTCCGCACCGTGTCCACGATCACGGTCTCTCGCAGCTCCTTCACGGCTTCACTTCCTGTCGCCGATCTGCTCTCGCGGGAGAAGCCGCCGCCGGCGTGCAGAACACCGTTGCTTCCGAACGGATCTTTTCCTCGCCGTCGGTTCCGGTTCCCCGGATCTCCAGATCCGCCAGCGCGTGATCCCCCTCTCGATACTTCCGCCCGAGCGTGGCCGTGAAACGAAGGCTCTCGCCGGGCCAGGTCTTCTGCGCGAATCTCGCCCAGAGGCGCCGGACGTTCCCGACGCCGGCGATGTCGGTGACGTACTTCGCGGCAAAGGCCATGATCAGCATTCCCTGGGCGAAGACCGTCGGATGACCCAGGTCGCGCGCGTACTCCTCGTCTGTGTGCATCGGGTTGCCGTCCCCCGAGGCCTCACCGTAGGCCCGAAAGAGCTCGATGGAGAGGTCGGAACGCTCCCAGGGTTCGAAGGCGTGTCCTTCCTCGAGGTCGTCCCAATTTGCGACTCGCAGCGGTGTCACGGCGTCCTATTCCTCGAGTCTTCGCGAGATCAGTGTCATGCGAGCGGTGAAGACGAGCTCGCCCGACTTCTTCTCTAGGCCCCGGGCCTCGAAGGTCACGAAATCGAGCGGCCCCGAGCGGCCCTGCTTCTCCCAGACGTCGAATACCTTGCCCGCGATCGCGTAGCTCTCCCCTGCCCGGACGGGGCGCTCGTAGATGAACTCCTGCTCGGCGTGGACGATTCCCGCGAGATTCAAGCCGAGGTCGAAGAAGAGATCGGGTTCGAGTGCGTCGAAGAGGAAGCGCATGGGAAAGGTGGGTGGTGCGATCACCGCCCCGATGGTCCCGACTTTCGCGTCACTGACATCTGCATACTCGGAGCGTATGTCGCCGACGGCTTCACAGAATCGCGCGATCTCGTCGGGCGCGGCCTGCGCTTCGCCCGGCGGTGTCTCTCGTCCGATCATGGGATGCTCGGTCATGCGTGCCTCGCGCGGTTCAAATGAGCTCCGGCATCCGGGATGCGAGCTCCCCGAGCGTCCAGCGCCCCTCCTTCGAGAGGCTCTTTAGGGGCCGCCACGGTTCGAAGAGATCGATGTCTCCGCCCGAGATGCCGAAGACCTGCCCGGTCACATATTCCGCCTGTGGCGAGGCCAGGTAGACGACCAGGGGCGCCACGTTCTCCGGAGCCATGACGTCGAACTCCGAGTGATCATCGGGCTCGAGGTCGCCAAACGCGGCGGTGGTCATTCGCGTGCGCGCCGCGGGAGCGATGGCGTTGACCGTCACGCCGTATCTCTCCATCTCGCGCGACCAGATGAGTGTCATCGCTGCAATCGCCGCCTTGGCCGCTCCGTAGTTGGTCTGGCCGACGTTGCCCGCCAAGCCAGCCGCGGAGGTGGTGTTGATGATCCGGCCGCCATTTCCCGCATCGCGGAAGTGGCGGCAGACCCACCGGCCCATGTTGAATGTGCCCTTGAGATGCACCGAGACGACGGAGTCGAAGGTCTCCTCGTCGGTGTTGTAGACCATCTTGTCTCGCGTGATTCCGGCGTTGTTGACGAGGATGTCGAGCCGGCCGAACGCGTCGATCGCGTGCTCGACGATCTGGCGCGCGGCCTCGTAGTCGGCGACGCTGCGGGTGTCGACGACGGCGATTGCTCCGGAGGTCTCGATCTCGTCGGCGACGGCGCGGGCCACGCCCGCCTCGCCGCCCCGCCCGTCGAGCTCCACGCCCGGGTCGTTGACGAGAACCCGGGCCCCCTCGCGGGCCAGCAGCAGGGCCTCGGCGCGGCCGATTCCGCGCCCAGCTCCGGTCACCAGGGCGACCAGGCCTTTCAGCGGGCCCATTTCGAGCCTCCTCTCACTTCGGGTGATCTCCCCCCACCGATACGGTATCATTGAATTGACTGGCGCGCCGGTCAAATAATATCCGTGTGAAATCAATGGATTCAGCTCACAGCGGCGATCGGCACTTGGAATCCAGGGCGAGCGCGTGATACCTGAAAGGTCGATGACGAGACGCCGGGCCCGAGCCGAGAAGACCCGTAGCCAGATCCTCGACGCGGCCGAGGAGTGCTTCGCCGCCGAGGGCTTCGAGCGCACGCGACTCGACGACGTGGCGGGCCGGGTCGGGGTGCGTCGCGGCGCGATTTTCCATTACTTCCCGGGCAAACGCGAGCTGTACGAGGCCGTGCTGACGCGCATCGGGGACGACCTGATGGAGCGGCTGCGCCAGGCGGGGGCAGACCAAGAGACCCTGCCGGACCGCATCGAGGCGGCGCTGCTCGCATGGATCGACTTCGCTGGCGAACGCCCGACTTTCCCCCGGCTCATCTTGCACCTGGCCGCCGCCGCGTCGGACACGGATCGTCCCATCGTCGAGCGATTCGCCAGCCCGTTCCTGAAGCTGCTGGAGCAGACCTATGAGGAGGGCGAACGCACCGGCGTCATCAAGCCCCTGATCCGCAATCCGCTTCAGCTGGCCAGCACGCTGGTGGGCGCCAGCGTCTTCTTTCTGGCGGCCATGCCGACCCTCACGCCGATTCGGGGCTTCGACCCGCTCCGCCCAGAGCACTTCGAAGCCCACCGTCGCGATGCCCTCGCCATCGTGCGACGTCTCATCGGAATCGGAGAAGCCGACTAGAACGGCCCTTGTCCAGGCAGCGTAGAGCGGCGGAGACGCGGCTGCGGATCGCAGATGCGCCAGCTGCGCGGCCTTCAGCATTTCTCCGGTTTCACAGTAATGCTTCAGCATGAGACCCAGGCCCACGAGCATGGCCAGGACCTTCTCTCTTCCGCCACGATCGATGAAGGTGTTTCCTCTCTCATTGAGCGCCGTGAGCGTGAGGTCGAGCTTGAGGACGGTCGTGCCGTCCCCCGGATCTTCCATTTCGATCTGGTACTTGATGATTGTCATTTCTCACGAGCACGAAGTGGACGCGGAAGCCGTCGGGGTCGTGCAATACGGTGTACCACGTGGTCGCGCCGTCGTCGGAATCGTGCAGCATCGGTACAGAGCGCTTCTCGGTGAAGATGCATCCGTCTTCGACCTTCCCGCTTTCCGAGTAGACGAGGTCGCAGGTCCACTCATCGATCCACTTGTACTCTTCGTCGGGACACGCCAGCGGAAACACTCGATCCACGGGCGCGTTGATTCGCCCCTCTTGCGTGATACGGATTCTTTCAGCGGTGAAGCTCGCCATGCCATGTTCCCCTCTACGTGATGACGCGAGTGGGTCTCGCGTCTTCGGGTTTGATTCCGTTCCAAAGAACGTCGATGAACGATCGAACGAGTGTCTTCCTCGATCGGTCATCCTTGGGCAAAAGACCGATGTGTTCGAGGAGCGCGAAGTTGTGGAGAATCCCGAATATCGTGATGGCTACAGCGTGCGGGTCGCACGGACCGATACGGCCGTCCCGCTGCTCCGACTCGACGTACTCGGCAGTCGCCTCCACGAGTGCCCGGGCAGGCATCTCGGGATATCTTTCGGCGAGCTCGGCTGCGTCGAAGCCAGGGTGCGCCAGCAGCCGCGTGAGAACGGGGACCATCTGGTTGAGGTACGCGAGGAAGCGCAGCGAGATCGCCTCGATTTCCCGCGACGCCGGACCTTTCCCCCTGAGGTCTTCGATCGTCTGGCGCGCATCGAACTCGGCGAACTCCATGGCGGCGAAGAAGAGGTCTTTCTTGGTGGGGAAACGCTTGAAGATGGTTGCTTCGGAAATTCCCGCGCGTCGGGCAATCGCGGCCGTGGTCGCGCCGACACCCTCCGCCAGAAAGGTGTCCCGTGCCGCCTTCAGGATCTCTTCTGTTTCGATGAGCCTCGGACGCCCCATGACCGTGGCGACTCCTCCTGTCGGGCCGGCCGCGCCGCTGCGACCATCCGATCGAATCATATGTGAGTAATCACTTACTATAATGTCACGGTCCGGTCGCTGTCAAGGTCCGGAGCGGATCGCCCTCCAGAGGAATGGGAGAGCGAGGTATTTCAACGGCTCGCGCGCACGGAAGCGGAGCCCTGAGGACGCACCGCCGTCAGGGCGCTGCATTCGCCTCCGTCGCGGAAGATCGGGCGTGCGTTTCCGCTCGGCGCCTGATCCCGAGCATGCACTTGCGCATCATCACGATATCGCCGACGTCAAACAGCAGGTGGAAGAGAATCGCCGGCGACAGCCAATGGTATCGGATGCGCACCCGCGTGATCAGACGCGTGCCGCCCGCACCCTCGGGATACAACTCCCAGCACCACGAGGCCTCGCCCTTCTTGTCCCACCACAGCATCCATTGGTTCTCGGAGAAATCCTTGACCCACAATCCGTGCTTCTGATTCGGGCTCATCGGTACCAGCTGCCCGACCCTCGCGTCCTGGAACTCCGGCAAGATTCGCTCCGCGCTGCGTCTCCCCAGATTGTCGATCCAGTCGTAGCTGTACCAGCCGGCTCGCTCGATGCCCATCTGCACGATCCACGGCCAGATGGCACCCGCGGGTGCTTCGACCGTGACGGCCCGGGTTGCGTCGAAGGTCGGGCGCGCCACGACCTCGTCTCCGGGCATCCCGCGCGCCAGCTCCTCGTCTCTCGAGCCCCACCGAAGCTGCCAAGGGCGAACGATGACCAGGTAGGCAGCAACGAAGACGACGGTTGCCAGCAGAGCGAGGGACAGCGGAAGCAGCCCAGCGCTCATACAGCCCCTAATCGTGCCGTCGATCCCGCGCTGCGGTGGAGCCGGTACGCGAAGCTGTCGATGCGCCTCTTGTCGAGCGGAGTGCCGTCGTCGTAGAAGAAGTAGAAGGGAATTTCGCTGTGATGGCGCAGCAGGCTCTCGGATATGAGGCTGTTGTCGCAGCCCCAGCAGCTGGTCATGACGACGCCGTCGTAGCGCTCGGTATCCCAACTGGACAGGACGTTCCCGACTTCGAGCGAGGTGCCGCCACGGGTCTCGATGTCGATCAGCTCGACGCTCCGTTCCAAGGCGCCCTCCACGTCCGGCGTCGGCAGCCAGGGGTGCAGACCGGCCACCGATTCATAGAGTTGAGAGCGCATCTTCGCGAGGGCGGACATGACGGTGGTCGCCTGCGCCTGCGTGACCTTGCGGCCGAACAGGAGGTCCGAGTGCACGCGACCGAGAAACTCGAAGAAGTCCATCAGGGGCTCGACCACCAGCCGCAGCCCCCGGTCACTCAACTCGAGGAACAGTCCGCGATTGGCGAAGTCGCTGGCCTTGGTCAGGACGTCTCCCGAGACGTAGACCGTGCGGAGCTCTCCACCCTTCGACTTCCTCTCCTCCATCTCGGCGAAGAGGCGGGCGGAGCGCTCCACCGTCGCGGTCAACTCCACGCGCCGACGCTCGAGGTCGGCCGCAGCCGCATCGCCCTCCGGCACGGGAGCCTCGATGATCGCCAGCACTTCTCGAGCCGCCGCGCGATAGATCGCCTCCGACTCGCCCGGGCCCGCCTGCACTGGAAGGTGGTAGACGTAGCACTGCCGTAGGATGTCGATCGCGCTGAGGCCGGTCCACAGGAGCGTGACCATCGACGGATCCGATCCGAAGTCCAGACCCGACACGGAGACCCGGTCGCCCAGTCCCATCTTCTCGAGGGAGATCTTGTCCTTCACGTCCCAGACGCCGGCGCGACACATGCGCCCCGTCAGCTGCACCAGCTGGGTCTCCCGGTCCGGCGGGTTCTTCTCGAGATACTCGCGGAAGGCGCCCCAGACCAGCTGATAGGACATGCACTCCTTGCCGGAGCAGTCCGACTTTCCGCAGCGGTCCGTGCTCTCCGAGAGCGCCGGGGCGGCCACCGCGTCGTAGCCGAAAGCCCGGTAGACGGAGGCGAACGTATCCCCGAGATAGTCGGAAGCACTCAACAGCACGTATCGCACGCCGCGATCGAGGCCACGGCGGGTGCGCTCGCCGGGATCGACGTAGGACAGCACCCTCGCGTTGCCGGTCACCGCGTTCCTTCCATCGTTGGCGATGAACTGCCGCACGGACTGCAGGAAGGCCTGGATGCGCGTGACGTATCCGGCGGCGCCGCCGTGACCGTCGCTCTCCAGGACGGTGTACGGATGGCCCTGCATCAGGGCCTGGAAGATCTGCTCGGTGAAGGAGCACGGCCCGCAGCCAAAGGAGGCCAGCATCAGCGGGAAGACGTCTCCCAGCTCCCGGGCACAGACCGCCCCGCGCAGGGCGCGGTTGTCGTCACCCCAGTAGGCCTTCTGGACGGCGGGTGTCGCCGGATCGATCGGAAAGCAGTCCACCGGGATCGCCATGGCCCCGTTCTGCCGGAGCAGCAGCGGGATGTTCGCGTTGATGGCCCGATCGCAGATCACGTGCAGATGGCCGCACACCAGCACCGCGGGGATCTCGCGCTTCCGCGCGTATTCGAGCGCGTCCCGCCCGATCTGCTCGAGGCGCTCCTCGTAGCCCCGCTGCGCACGGGCCGCCGCCGTCACGGCACTCGCGATCTGCGCGGGCTCTACACCGAGTGCCACGGCTTCGGCCGCCATGCTCTCGTTCAGCTCGGGGCCATCGAGCCCATCGGCGAACGACAGGTGCGGCCGAATGACCGAGACGTTTCTGCCCCGGGACCGGAGTGACTGCTCGATCATCTCGGGCATCGCCTGCTCGGTCACGCAGGTCTGCCCGCCGGTTCCCCGGGAGTCCGCGATGTGGAAGACCTTCGGGAAGAGGAGCACGTCGAGGTCCACGTCGCACACGGCATGCGCGATCTTCGCAGGACCGCAGGAGTCGAAGCTGTTGCACAGCTGCTCGCCGCTCGCGAGCGAAGTGATCTTCGACTGCAGCAGCCGGACCGAGAACCCCAGTTCGGCGGCGAAGGTGGCCAGCCACGGGATGTGTCCTTCGAGGGCGCCCACCTGCGGAATTCCGATGACCGGCGCACCGGGCCGATGCCGCACGCTGCTCTCCACCAGCGCGGCCCGCTGTTCGAACGGGTTGGGAGCATCCCTCTCGAGCTTCGGCTGGCTCTTCGTCGAGATCTCGAACTTCGGGCAGGCGCCGCCCGAGACGGCCACGCGGCTCTGTCCGTCGACCGAGATCGTCGTGCGCTCGATCGGGCAGAGAGTCTGGCACCTCTTGTCCTGGCAGCGGAACTCGCTGCGCCCGGTGATCTCGGCGGCGAGGATCGCCCGCGCGTCGAGGCCGGGAGCCGCCGCCAGCTCCTCCGCGCCGATCTGCTCGGCGGCGCACAGGCCGATGCCCCACGCCCCCATGGCGCCCGGATTCGGCGGTACGACGATCTCGCAGCCGGTCACGGCCGCCAACGTCCAGGCGAGCGAGGGATTGGATGCCGGCTTGCCCTGGAAGAAGACCCGCTTCCCGAGCGACCGTTGGCCCATGACGCGGTTCAGGTAGTTGTGGATCACCGAGTACTGAAAGCCGGCAAAGATGTCGGCGAGCTCGAAGCCCTCCTTCAGCGCCTGCGACGCCGCGTCCGCCACGTAGACCGTGCACATCATCCCGAGGTCGGGTGGCCGTCTGGCGTGCGACGCCAGCCGGATGAACTCCTCGATGTCGGAGACGTCGTAGAACAGGGCCTGCTCCTCGAGAAACGACCCGGTGCCCGCGCTGCACGCCTTGTTCATGTCGCTCTCGACGATGCGCCCCCCCTGCAACCGGATGTACTTCGCGTCCTGCCCCCCGATCTCGATGACCGAGAGATCGGCGCCCTGGTCGGGGTCGCTGCGGATGGCCCCCGTCGCGTGGGCCACGATCTCGTTGAGGACGACGATGTTGTCCGTCTCCGGGAAGACGGCCCGCAGCAGCGTCGCGACGGCCTCCCGTCCGGAGCCGGTGATGCCGATGGCGCGCACATCCGGCCGAGTGTGCTCGAGGATCGTCCGCACCAGGCGTCGTGCGGCATCCACGGGGTTGCCCCGCGTCTTGTCGTAGACGTCGAGGATCGGCTCGCCCGTCGCGATCGAAGTCAGGACCGCCTTGGCTCCCGTCGAGCCCAGATCCAGGCCGAGAACGCTCGGCTGGCCGGCCGCGTCCTCGTCGGTCTCCCACTCGGGCATCATCGTCACCTGGCCGCGCCAATGGCTCGCCGGCTCGAGAACAGGGAAGCGACTCTCGATCGAACGAATCAGATCGCGTGGGTCCGTGGGCAGCGGGATCGGCCGGGCGCTTCGGGCCTGCTCCGCCGCGAGCGCCGCCGCACCGACCGCCTCGAATTGTTCGGAGTAGGGCGGAGTCAGGACCTCGTCACCGAGCAGCGCCTCGAAGGCCTCCCTGAACGATCGGATTCGGGCGGTGCCCCCCGTCAGGTAGACCGGTCCGTCGCTCCGGTTGCGGGCCAGCAGCGAATGCACGTTGCGGGCCACCGATGCGAAGTAGCCCTTGAAGAGCTCACTGGTCGGCTTGCCCTGGTTGGCGAAATGCGTCATCTCGCTCTTGGCGAAGACCGAGCAACGGGCGGTGATCGGGATGCCGTCCGCGGCGGCGAGCGCCAGCTCGTCGGCCTCCGGAATCGTGAGCCCGAAGCGGCTGGTGATCTTCCGGATGTTCTCGCCGCTCCCCGAGGAGCACTTGTCGTTCTCGATGTACAGGTAACGAACCCTGGGGCCACCCCCGCCGGAGCGCCCGCCGTTCACATCCGAAGGCCTGCGGCAGAGCACGCCGTAGCCGCGTGCGCCTACACTGACGACGCTGAGAGAGTCCTCGAGACCGGGCTCCAGCTCGAGGGCCGCCTCGCGACACGAGTCTTCGGGCAGGATCAGGATGGGATCGGTCAGCTCGTCGGCGTAGATACCCGTCGCGGCGAGGGCGGCGCAGCTCGCCACGTCCTGCTCCACATACCAGCTGCGGAAGAGATCGAGCGGATTGCCGTCGTGAAGCTCGCTTCGGCGGTCTTCGACGACGAGCTCGCCATCGTCGCGGGTGCTGGCGATCACGAAGCTCGCAGACGCCTTGCCGAGATCACAACCCGCGATTCTCCTGCTCATGGAACCCCCTCTCTATGCTCGAATGCCCTTCTCACCTGTCCGCGCTCGGGTCTCTTCCATTCCGGAACCGAACTGCCGACAGGATTGCAGGATGTCGTCGGACAGGGCCGGATCGTCGACCGCACGGGCCAGGAGCAGGCCCCCCACGCAGATCGCCAACGTGCCCACCGCCCGCGCGTGCGCCGCGTCGCCCGCCAGCTCGTGGAAATCGGCTTCGATGTGCTCGATGATCTTGCGCAGCTCGTCCTCGTAGGCGCGGCGCACGCAGGCCGATGAGCGGGCCACATCGGCGCTCGTCGAGGCGAGCGGGCAGCCCGCGCCGGGAGCGTCCCGATGCGCGGGGCTCAGGTAGGCGTCGAGCAATCGCTTGCGTCTATCCGGCGCCGCCAGATGATCGACGCGTCGGAACAACCGCTCGCTGGCGATTCGCAGGGCCGCGGACAGGGCCTGCGCCACCAGATCGGCCTTGGAGTCGAAGTGGCTGTAGAAGCCGCCGTGCGTGAGGCCCGCCTCGTTCATGATGCGCTGCACCGCCGCACCGCTCAGGCCCTGCTCGCCGAGCTGGCGAACGGCCACGTCGACGATCCTCCGATGGGTCCGCCGTTTCTGCTCCGAGCGGTTCATGGCGTGCTCCCGAATGGGTCGCGGCGAGATCCACGGCGCGATCGGATTCGCATGATGCCCGACATGCGAACGCCGCCATATGACGGGCGTCATACGGCACCTGGGGGGGGGCCGCCCAGATGCGCAGCCCGCACGGCAGAGCTGGCAGGCGCCGCAGCGGCCCGGATCCGCGGGTCGCTGCTCGGTGGGGATCTGCCCCGCGGTGGACCGCGCGGTGCCCGACACCGCGCAGGCAGCGTGCGCCTCGCTGAAGACCTCGTCCGAGGCATCGAACCACCCGACGCCGGAGACCGCGGCGACGGTGCAGCGCGACCGGTCGGGCAGGACGTCGTGGATTCTGCGGTGGGTTTCCATGCGGTCGGCCGCATCGCCCCGGACTCCAACCGAGAGGTCTCCGGCTGGTTCCAACAGGCCCCTCGGCCCACCGCCGGGCCGGCCACGATGAAGTCCGTGGGCACTCGTCTCGCTGCTGGTCGCTGTTCGGCTCTGCTCGGGCAGCGAGCGTGTGCTACGCACTGGGCGGGAGCATATTCCCGCGCGCGCCCGCGCCCTGGATCCGCTCGATGACCGAATCAACCGAAGAACGCCGTAGCAGGCCGCGGTGGGACGTTGCCCTGCGTACGTGGATCGAAGATCGCTTCGAGAGCTGGGGACGCGTCTCGGCGCGGAATCGCTGGCCGATCATCGGGTCGATGATCGCGCTGGCGCTGGTGCTGGGATCCCAGGTTCCGCGTCTCTCGATCGACACCTCGACCGAGTCGTTCTTGTGCGCAGACGACCCCGCCCGCGTCGTGTACATGAGCTTCCGCGAACAGTTCGGCAACGACCAGCGGATCGTCGTCGCGCTCCGCCCCCCTCGCATCTTCGAAGCCGGGTTCATCGCAACGCTTCACGAGCTCCATCGCGCGTTGGAGGACGAAGTCCCCTACGTCGCAGACGTCGTCAGTCTCGTCAACGTTCGCGAGACCCGCGGTGAAGGGGACGAACTGATCGTTCGGGACCTGCTCGAAGGCTGGCCCCTCGACGCCGACGGGTTGCGCCAGGTCGAAGAACGCGCGCTCGCGAACCCTCTCTACCAGAACTACCTCTTCTCGGAAGACCAACGAACGACGACCCTGATCATCGAGCTCGAAGCCTACGCCGTTGGGCCTGGCTCCGACGATGCACTTGGCGGGTTCGACGAGGCCGACGGCGGAGAGCTCTTCGCCCTGACCGGTGAGCAGGAGTCCGAAGCCGCCACTGCGCTCGAGGCGGTGGTCGATCGCTTTCGGAGCGACGACATCGAGATCCATCTGGCGGGTGGGCCGATCTCCGCGGCGCGGCTGGCGTCCGAGATGTTGGACAACATGCTGGTGTTCATGTGTCTGTCCGTGGTCGCGGTGGCTGTGTTCCTGTTCGCGTTGTTTCGCCGAGCATCCGCCGTATTTCTCCCACTGGGAGTCGTGTCGCTCGCGATCGCCTCGACCTTCGGGATCATGGCGCTGATCGGGATGCGGCTCGGAATTCCGACGCAGATCGTTCCGTCCTTCCTGCTGGCCGTCGGCGTGGGAGGCAGTGTCCACCTGCTGGTGATGTTCTTCCGCGCCTACGACGCCGGCCGGTCGCGAGAAGAGGCCCTCGCCCACGCCCTGCATCACTCGGGACTGGCCATCGTCATGACCGCGCTCACGACGGCCGGCGGCCTGGTCTCCTTCCTCGCAGCGGAGGTGCAGCCCGTTGCGGACCTGGGGATCTTCGCGCCCGTCGGCATCGGACTGGCGCTCGTCTACTGCATGGTGCTGCTGCCGGCCCTGCTCCACACGATTCCGCTCCGGCGCCTGGCTCCGCGCGAAGCTTCCCGAGCCGGCTGGATCGAGCGCGTGCTGTTGTGGACGGGCGACCGCTGTGTCCGGCGTCCGAAGACAGTGCTCACGTGGATGTCCGCCATCTTGATCTTCGCGATCGTTGGAATCACGCGACTCTCCTTCAGCTATGACCCGATCAGCTGGTTTCCCAAGGACGACCCGATTCGCATCGCGACCGAGTTCGTGAACGCCGAGATCGGAGGTTCGGTCTCGCTCGAGGTCCTGGTCGATACCGGAGAGGAGAACGGCCTGCACGAGCCGTCACTGCTGAAGCGCCTCGATGAGCTCGGCAGACGCAGCACGCAGATCGAGAGCGTGGACCTCGTTCGCGTGGGAAAGGTCACCTCGATCATCGACGTGTCGAAGGAGATCCACCAGGCCCTGAACGAGAACCGTGCCGACCACTACGCGATCCCGGACAGCCGGGCGCTCGTCGCCCAGGAGCTGCTGCTGTTCGAGAACAGCGGCTCCGACGACCTCGAGCAGCTCGTCGATCCCCAATTCCAGCGCGCGCGCCTCACGATGAACCTGCCCTACGCCTCGCCGTCGTTCTACCAGCCGTTCATCGCCCGTGTGGAGGCCCTCGGCCACGAGACCCTCGGCGACGACGCTGAAATCACGACGACCGGCTTCGTCAGCCTGATGACGCGATCGCTGGATGCAATCTCGACCAGCCTGCTGCGCAGCTACGTGATCGCCCTGGCGATCATCACGCCGCTGATGTTCCTGCTGCTCGGCACGCTCCGAACCGGCGCGGCCGCGATGGTACCCAACCTGGCGCCCATCATCTTGACCCTCGGCTTGATGGGCTGGATTGGAATCCCGCTCGATACCTTCACCCTCCTGATCGGGAGCATCGCGATCGGCTTGGCCGTGGACGATACGATCCACTTCATGCACGCGTTTCGGAAATACTACGAAGAGCTGCGCGACACGCCGGCGGCCGTCCGCGAAACCCTGCGCACCACCGGACACGCGCTGCTCGTTACGTCCATCGTCTTGTCCTTCTCGTTCTTCATCTACGCGTTCGCGAGCCTCGCGAATCTCGTCAAGTTCGGCCTGTTGACGGGAGTCACCATCATCTTCGCCTTCGTCGCCGACATCAGCCTGTCGCCCGCACTGATGGCACTC
>JBHHVG010000018.1:0-16408 GCA_046754165.1 Myxococcota bacterium | reverse complement strand
GACACCCGCGGTGAAGGCGCCGCCTGCACCGGTGAGAATGACGACGCGGACGTCGTCGTCTCGCGACGCGTCGGCCAGTGCGTCGCGCAGCGCCCCCCACTGTTCCGAGTTGAAGGCGTTGCGCGCCTCCGGCCGGTTCATCGTGAGCGTTCGAGTCCAGTCCTTCGTGTGGACGAGGATCGTGTCGCCGATCACTGGCGGCGCGCTCCCGTCGCCGCTTCGACGCTCTCCCGGACGATTCCGAGCAACTCGTCGAGATCGGCGTCGGGGATGTTGAGCGATGGCGTCACGTAGACGACATTGCCGAGCGGACGCAGATAGGCGCCGCGTTTGCGGGCCTCGTCGTACACGCGCCAGCCGGCATCCGCCAGGTAGCCGGCTCCTCCAGCCAGGTCGAGCGCGCCGATCATCCCGATCGCGCGGACCTTCTCGACGGATGCCAACTCGTCCATCGCGAAGAACGCCTGGGCGATCCTCTCCGCCTTCATTCGCGCGCCGTCGAGGATCTTCTCGTCCTCGAAGATCCGGAGCACCTCGAGGGCGATGGAGGCTCCGAGCGGATTCCCGCAGAAGGTGTGACCGTAATAGAAGGCGCGCTCGGGATCTCCGGTGAAGCCGTCGAAGATGCGGTCGGAGACGAGCGTCGCCGCCATGGGAAACATCCCGCCCGAGAAGCCCTTCGCCGTGCAGACCACGTCTGGAACCACACCGGCGTGCTCGCCGGCCCACATGGGTCCGGTTCTTCCGTAGCCGGTGAACACCTCGTCGAAGACCAGGAACACGTCGTGTCGGTCACAGACCTCCCGGGCCGCCGAGAGCAGCGCCCGATCGTAGGTCCGCATGCCCGCCGCGCCCTGCACGATCGGCTCGAACACGACCGCGGCGAGCTGGTCTGCGTTCTCCTCGACGGTGCACACGAAGTGCTCGATGACCTGTGTCGCGCGCGCGCGTTCCCGCGGCGGGGGCACGTGGACGCAGTCGAGCAGGGAGCCGCCGAAAGGCCGGCGGAATACCTCGACGCCGCCGAGGGCCGTGACACCGAGGGTCTCGCCGTGAAAGGCTTCTTCGAGGGCGATGAAGCGACGGCGTTCCGGGCGGTCGTTCTGCGCCCAGTACTGCAGCGCGAGCTTCATGGCGACCTCGACGGCGGTCGAACCGTTGTCCGAGAAGAAGACGTGGTCGAGACCCTCCGGCGCGACCGAGCAGAGCGCCTCGGCCAGCTCGGAGGCCGGTGCGTGCGCGATGCCCGCGAGGGCGGTGTGACACAGCTCGTCCGCTTGCGCCTTCAGCGCCGACACCAGGCGCGGATGCCCGTGTCCCAGCGTCGACGTCCACCACGAGCCATTGCCGTCGATGTAGCTGCGTCCGTCCGCGTCGAGCAGCCGCGAGCCGCTCGCTTCGACCACGACGATCGGGTCGACGTCACGGCGGTAGCGCTCCATCTCGGTGTACGGATGCCACACGCGCCGCTTGTCGAGTGCGACGATGTCCTCGCGTCGCTGGATCGGCAAGGTTGCTCTACAGCACCAGCTCGGCGACGGCCCGCAACGCTTCGGGCTGGCCGGCACCGATGAGCATGGTGTCGACAGACGACGCCTTCCAAGCCTCGATGCGATCCGCGATGCGGCCCCGCGGACCGACCAACGCGATCTCGTCGACGAATTCGTCGGGCACGGCCGCCATCGCCTCGGCCTTCTTGCCGTCGAGGTAGAGATCCTGGATCCGGATCGCCGCCTCCTCGTATCCGAGGCGCTTCGCGTAGTCGTTGTAGAAGTTCTTGCCGCGGGCTCCCATGCCGCCGATGTAGAGGGCGAGCATGGCCTTGACGGGCATTCGGCACTGCTCGAGGTCGTCTCCGAGGATGGTGGTGACGAACGGCGCGAGGTCAAAGTCCCTTCGGCTCTTTCCGCCGCCGGCCTCCGCCAGCCCAGACGCTATGTGCGTGTCGACGACGTCGGCGCGCTCCGGATTCATCCACACCGGAAATACGCCATCCGCGACCTCTCCGGCACACGCGAGCCCGTTGGGGCTGATGGCGGCCGTGTAGATCTTCATGTCCGCGCGGCCGTGCAGGATGCTCTTGAGCGGCTTCCCCAGGCCGGTGGCATCCTCGCTCGTGCAGGGAATCTGGTAGTGGTGGCCCTTGTGCTCGAGCGGAGCCTCCCGCGCCAGGATCTTGCGGACGATCGTGATGTACTCGCGAGTGCGCGTCAGCGGACGTCCGTAGGGTACGCCGTGCCAGCCCTCCACGACCTGCGGACCCGACGGCCCGAGTCCGAGGTGGAAGCGCCCGCCGGAGAGCTTGTCGAGGGTCATGGCGGTCATCGCGGTGAGTGCCGGCGTTCGGCCGGGCATCTGCATGATCGCCGTGCCGAGACCGATCTTCGTGGTGTTCGCGGCGATGAAGGCCAGCGGCACGATGGCGTCGTTGCCGTACGCCTCGGCCGTCCACACCGAGCTGTAGCCGAGCCGCTCGGCCTCGCGGACGAGGTCGTAGTCGATCTTGATGTCGGGTCCGAACTGGCCAAGAACCAAGCCGGTGCGCATGGGGGGCTCCTTTGCTCTGGATGCGTCGCGCCAGAATACCCCATCCGGGTGAGCGGCGGTCCAACCGCTGCGCTCAGCCCTCCAGGGGCGGCGCTTCGAGCGGCAGCTCGATGATGAAGGTCGTCCCGTGGCCGACCTCCGAGTCTACGGAGATCCGACCGTCGTGGCGCTCGATGATTCCGTGCGACAGCGAGAGACCCAAGCCCGTCCCCCTGCCGACGGGCTTCGTCGTGAAGAAGGGATCGAAGATGCTCCTCTGGACGTCCTCGGGAATGCCCGGTCCGTCGTCGTGGAACTCGAGACGAACGCCGTTGTCGATGGCACGGGTGACGACGCGGATCGTCCCCTGATCCTCGATGGCGTCGCATGC
This sequence comes from Myxococcota bacterium, assembly GCA_046754165.1. Taxonomy (GTDB): domain Bacteria; phylum Myxococcota_A; class UBA9160; order UBA9160; family SMWR01; genus JAFDEI01. The sequence continues at coordinate 13,491 of JBHHVG010000018.1, read as the reverse complement.
GTTCACGAGCAGGTTCAGGAAGACCTGGTTCAGCTGGCCGGCGTAACAGCGCACCCTCGGGATCTCGCCGTAGTCCTTCTCGACCTCGATGCGATTCTTGAGGCGTGGCTCGATCAGGGCGAGGGTCCGGTCGATCTCTTCATGGAGATCGACGTCCTGGAGATCGGCGTGGTCCATGCGCGAGAAAGTCCGAAGGTCCTGCACGATCTTCTTGACGCGCTCCGTACCCTCACGGCTGCGAACCAACAGCTTCGTGATCGACTCCCCGAGCCGGTCCACTTCGGCCGCGTTTTCCGGTCGAGCGATCAGCTTCTTCATGTTCTCGTCGATGAGTTGGAGATTCGCGTGCACGAAGCCGATGGGATTGTTCAGCTCGTGCGCGACGCCTGCGACGAGCTGGCCCAGGGACTTCATCTTCTCGGCCTGGAGGAGCTGGGCCTGAATCTGCCGTAGCTCGGCGGTGCGATCTTCCACGCGCGCTTCGAGATTCTCGTTCAGCGTCGCGATCTCGTCGAATGCCTTGGCGTTCTCGATGGCCACGGAGCTCTGGTTCGCGAGAGTGCGCAGGAGCACGCGGTCGTCGCGCATCAGGCGCTCGCCGGAGAGCTTCCGGCCGATCGCGATCACGCCCAGCAGATCGACCCCGTAGAGGATTGGAACCAGCAGCTCGACCTCGAGGGTGTCGAAGACGTCGCGGCAGGCCTCCCGGTTCTCGACGTCCGGCTCCTCGTCGAAGTCCAGCCGCGACAGCTCCTCCCGCCGCATCCACATCTGCTTCCACAGCGGGTGGTCCGAGGGGATCTCGGTGTCGAGGGCGTCGCGCTCCCAGTCTCCGCGGGAGGCGATCGGGCGCAGCACCCGCCCCTCGCCGTCGACGAGCAACACCATGGCGCGCTCGGCGCCCATGGTGTCGGTGAGCGCGATCAGGATGCGATCGGCGATCTCGGAGAGCGACAGCATGGAAACCATCGCCTCGGAGATCTCCCGAACCGCGTCCCTGTAGGTCTCGCGGTCCCGATCGAAGAAGCGATCGACCAGCGCCTGCATGCGGTTGCGCAGCGGGTTGAACAGCAGGATCGCGACGAACAGGAACGAGACCTGGAACCAGCGCAGGTTGATGTTCAGGCGCGACACCAGGCTGTCGGCGAAGGTGATGAGAAAGGCGAATACGCCGGTGATGGCGAGAGTCGCAGCGCCGTAGGCCGCCGATGACTTCGCCATCCAGCGCACGTCGATGAGCTGCTTTCTCATGATCCCGTAACCGACAGCTACGGGAAAGATGAACACCCACAGCAGCGTGATGTAGTAGGGATGGGGCGTCTTGACGGCCCACTGGGCGACCTGCACGAGAACCACCGGGAGAAAGCTCACCAACGCGCTCCCGAACATCACGTCGGCGTGGTCGCGGAGCATGCCCTCGCGGTGGCGTTGGCGTTCGATGCCGAGGATCACCAGTGATGCGCCGAACAGCGACATCGAGAAGAAGAACGACAACGTCGTCATCATCCCCGCCGGCAGACCGAGCGGCTGCTCCAACACCGTGAGTCCGACGAGGGCGAAGGCCGCCGCGTACGGCAACAGTTGGATCCTCCGATGGCGGACGATCCAGCCCGGCTCGATCGGGTAGCTCGTGAAGAGGTGGAAAGTCGTCGCGCCGATCAGCGGCAGATTCGTCATCATGCGCCACCAGCCCCAGGCGATCAGGTCGGTCTGGATCGTCGACGCCAGCTGCACCGAGAGCGCGCTGCAGAAGAGCAACAGCGCCCAGGCTTCGGACCGATCCGGCTTCAACCACCAGACCGAAGCGCCGATGCCGAAGTAGATGCCCGCGACGAGCAGCAGCAGCGTGTGGAACATCGCGAACCCGGGAGTCCCCGCGTCGACGGCCACAGCCGGCGGCAGGCTGACCTCGATCCTGGAGCCGTCGGCCTTCTCGATGAGATAGTCGTTGGCTACGCCGGGCTCGAGCCAGGAAATGCCGCGCCGGACGGCCCAGCCGTAGGGGACGCCGTTGATCGCGATCATCTCGTCGCCGCGGTCGATGCCGACGACCGGTTCCGGCGCGAGGACCTTCTCGACGACGGCGGTCCGACCGACCCACATCGTCAAGAACGGGTGGGCGTAGCGGCCGTCGGGCGAGCGCAGAGCGGCCAGCGAGAGGACGATGGCGAGCAGGGACCAGCCCATGGCCAGGGCGGCCGTCGCTCGTCGCAGACGGCGTGTCGACGTCGGGTTCATGCGGCTCCCGGCAGCCCCGCAACACTAGCAGGATGCGGGGAGGGCGGTCCGGGTGTCGCAGCAGCCGGCCGGCAGCCGGATCAGCGGGCTCTGCGGAGCTCGGTCGGGAAGGGGAGGTCGAGGGACTTCGCGCCGTAGTTGTAGCCGCGACCGTTCAGAACGACGAAATCGCCTTCGGCGGCGTTCGCCTGCTGAGCGGCCTTGCGCTGGATGTCACGAAGGATGTCGAGGGTTTCCTCGCCACCGGCAATGGTGCCGGCTTCGCAGGTGGGGCCGTCGCCGACCGCCGAGAGGGAGAACGCCGCGTGCGGGCCCGCGTCATCCGCGCGCACTGCGTGGACTCCCGGGGAGAGCAGGACCAGGGCCGCCGCCAGAGCGACCGCTCCGGACAGCGCCGTCAGGTCTCGAATCAGGCGCATGGGAACCTCCGCGGACCGGTCGGGTCCAGCGGTTCTCATCGGCCGAGCGGCGCGGAAGCTTGACGGACCGAGCCGACCGGACGGCGGGATGAGTCAGCTCCTGCCGGCGATTCGCGAGCTGCCTGCCTGCGATCTGCGCCCTGGCGGGCTCAGACGGGGCGGGAGCCGCAGGCGGGCCGGGGGGGACCAGCGTGCGAAACCGACCGAGGCCCGGACGAACTCGCGGCGTCGAATCAGATACCGGATCCCTGATCCTCCTCCTCGACGTGGATCCCGCATTCGCGAGTCTCTGGATTCTCCCACCACCAGCGCCCCGAGCGGGCATCGTCGCCCGGCGCGATCGCGCGCGAGCAGGGCGCGCAGCCGACGGTCGGATAGCCCTCGCCGTGGAGGCGATTCACGGGAACGCTGTGCTCGCGAACGTATGCGAGCACCTGCTCCTCACTCCAATCCGCGATCGGATTCAGCTTGACGATCCCGCCGTGGCTCCCGTCGATCTCGATCTTCGGCGTGTCTGCGCGGGTGACGTTCTGGTCGCGGCGCAGCCCGGAGATCCAGGCGTCGAGGCCGCTGAGATAGCGGCGAAGCGGCTCTACCTTGCGGATTCGGCAGCAGCGCTGGCGCTTCTCGACGGACTCGTAGAACAGGTTGAGTCCCTCCTCGCGCACCATCGACTCGACGTCCTCCGCGCGGGGAAAGATCACCTCGACCGGGGAGCCGTAGCGGTCCCGGACCCGGTCCATCAGGTCGTAGCTCTGCTGGGGCACCCGCCCGGTGTCCAACGTGAAGACGCGGGTCCCCGGATCGAGGCGGTGCAGCATGTCGAGCAGCACCATGCCCTCCCGCGCGCCGAAGGAGCACGACAGGGCCAGGCGCGGCGAAAAATTCTTGATCGCCCAACCGAGGATTTCTTCGGTGCTCCAGGACTCGGCTTCTCCGCTGCGGATGAACTCGAAGACTTCGTTATCAATAGGTTTTTCCGAGTCTCGAGAGGTTGCTTGCATCGTCATTCCGGAAGCGTAGTCAACGAACGGCTCGACTCAAAACAATTCCCGACTCAATTAGTGTTATTCATCCCGAAGGCTCGAAGAGACCTCGGCGTCCAGCGGGCGCACCGCCTCGGGATCGCGCACGCGGCGCGCCAGGACGTCGATGGTCTCGCCGAGCCGCGGGTGCACCCTGTTGCCGGCGACCTCGCGCAGGGGTTCGAGTACGAAGGCGCGCCGGTGCAGCCGGGGATGGGGCACCGTGAGTCCGGGCTCCTCGACGCAGCGGTCGCCGTACAGCAGCAGGTCGAGGTCCAGGGTCCGCGCCTCGTTGCGACGGCCGCTGCGTTGCCGCCCCTCGTCCGCCTCCAGCCGCAGCAGCACCGCCAGCAGCGCCACCGGCGCGAGGCTCGTCTCGATGCGCGCGGCGGCGTTGAGATAGGGACGCTGGGGCGCGGGGCCGACCGGGTCGGTCTCGTAGATCCGGGACACCGCGGCCACCTCGATCTCCGGCTCGCGGCCCAGCGCGCGGAGCGCCGCGAAAAGGTGCGCCTTGCGATCGCCGAGATTCGAGCCGAGCGAGACCCAGGCCGTCGCCCGCGGCGGCTGCGCGGGATCCATGGATCCGAGTCTACAGCTACTATTGCCGTCCGTGGCGACCCCCCGATCCCTTCCGCCCGCACTCATCGCGCCGGTTCCCGGACCGCAGTCGCGGCTTCTCGCGCAGCGCCTGGCAGCGGTCGAGTCCCGCAACATCACGTGCCTCGAGCCGGCCGCACCCATCTTCTGGGAGCGCGCCGAGGGCGCGAACGTGTGGGACGTCGACGGCAACCGTTTCGTGGACGTCACCGCCGCCTTCGCCGTCGCGAACGCGGGCCACGGCCATCCCCGCATCGTCTCCGCCGTCCGGGACCAGGCGGACCGCCTGCTCCACGGCATGGGCGACGTCCACCCGCCGGCCGTCAAGGTCGAGCTGCTCGAAGCGTTGGTTGCACGCTATCCGGGCGGTGTGCCGGCACGCGCGATCCTCACCTCGTCCGGGTCCGATGCGGTGGAGTCCGCCATCAAGACCGCGCTGCTGGCGACCGGGCGGGCGGGGATCGTCGCCTTCGACGGCGCCTACCACGGCCTCGGGTTCGGCGCGCTCGACACCACCGCGCGCGGGACGTTCCGCGAGCCCTTCGCGACCCGGCTGCCGCAGGCGACCGCGTTCGCGCGTTTCGGTGACGCCGAGAGCGTTCTCGTCGCGGCCCGCGCCTGCTCCGCGCCCGTCGGGGCCGTGATCGTCGAACCCATCCAGGGCCGGGCCGGAGACCGCATTCCGCCCGACGGCTTCCTCGCCGATCTCCGCAGACTCTGCGACGACGAGGGCTGGCTGCTCATCGCGGACGAGATCTTCACGGGCTTCGGGCGCACCGGACGCTGGTTCGCCTGCGAGCACGACGGTGTGATCCCGGACCTGCTCTGCGTGGGCAAGGGCCTCGCTTCGGGTATGCCGATCTCCGCCTGCCTCGGACGCGCCGAAACCATGCAGGCGTGGCCCGCTTCGACGGGCGAAGCGCTGCACACCCAGACCTTCCTCGGCCACCCGCCGGGCTGCGCGGCGGCGCTCGCCGCCATGGCCGTCATCGAGGAAGAGAAGCTGGTCGAGCACGCGGCGATCGTCGGCGGATTGGCGTTGTCGCGCCTGCGGGAGCGCCTGTCGGATCGGCCGGAAATCCGCGACGTGCGGGGCCGGGGGCTCGTCCTCGCGGTGGAGTGCGCGAGCGCGACGCGGGCCTCGGAGGGCTGCGCACGAGCGCTTCGCAGCGGTGTGATCACGCTGCTGTCGGGAGACGGGGGACACGTGGTCTCGATCACGCCGCCGCTCTGCATCGAGCGCGAGATCCTCGAGCTGGCGGTCGACGTCATCGCCGAGGCGCTCTCGTGAACGCCGCGCGGCCGGATCCGCGCCGGGCCGATCTCGACCGGGAGATCCTGGCTTGGATGCGCGAGCCCGACTGGCGGGAGGACGAAGAGCGCTTCGACCGGATCGCCCGCGCGCTCTTCGCTTTCCAGTTCGAGCACTGTTCGCCGTACAGAAACTTCTGTCGCGGCCGCGGACGCACCCCCGCCGCGGTCCTCCACTGGCGAGACATCCCCGCCGTGCCGACCGGCGCCTTCAAGGAGGTTCCCCTCTACTCGTTCCCGGAGGCGAACCGCCTCCACTGCTTCCGGACCAGCGGAACCTCGACGGCGATGCGGGGAACGCTGCACCTCGACACCCTGGAGCTCTACGAGTCGTCACTGCTCCCGACATTCCGCCACTACGTATTTCCGGACGCCTTCCAGCACCGAAGCACCGGACTCGTCCCTCTCTCACATGTTCCGCGTCGCCGTGGACGCGCTCGGCTCGCCCGTCAGCGACTTCGACGTGAAGGACGGCGCCCTCGATTTCGCCTCGTTGTTCGCGGGCATCGAGACCTGCGCCGCCGACGGCATCGCGGTGGCGCTGTGCGGCACCGCCTTCGCGTTCGTCCACCTGCTCGACGAGCTCGAACGCCGGCGCACGCTCTATCGCCTGCCGCAGGGGTCGCGGGTGATGGAGTGCGGCGGCTTCAAGGGCCGCTCGCGCGAGCTGCCGCGGGTGGAGCTCTACGCCCGACTCGAAGACGCGCTCGGGGTGCCGATGGAGATGATGGTCAACCAGTATGGGATGACCGAGCTCGGCAGCCAGTTCTACGACTCGCTGCTGCGAGAGCCCAGCGAAACCCGACGCAAGCTCGGGCCGCCCTGGGCCCGGGTGGTGATCGCGGATCCGAACAGCGGCGAGCCGGCGGCGGCTGGCGCCGTGGGAACCGTCGTCGTCTACGACCTCGCGAACACCGGAAGCGTCCTGGCCGTCCAGACCGCCGATCTCGGACGCACCGTGGAGGACGGCTTCGAGGTGCTCGGCCGCGAGCCCGGCGCCGAGGAACGCGGTTGCTCCATCGCCGCAGACGCCATGCTGGCGGACTCCGTGCCGTGACGGACCGGTCGATCGCAGCGCGACTCGCCCGGCTGCGCGCGGCCGGGGCCCGCCTGCGCCGCCGCTCGGCGCGGCAGACGCAGGAGGCGCTCGCCCGCGTCTTCGAGCTCTGGTCCGACGCCAGCTCGGCCCCGCGGCGAGCGCTGGCTCGGGAGCTTCCGGAGGCCACCGGGTTCTCCGCGCCGGTGGTTGCCGAGGGGCTCCGCCTGGGCCTCCGAGAGTGGACCGGCGAAGCCTTCTGCGAGCTCGCCCGCCGCGAGCTCGGCGCGCCGGAGTCCCTGGACGCAGCCCACGGGCGTGCGGTTTGCGGTTTCGAGACGACGGCCGTCCTCCTCGCCGGATCGATTCCCATGCCGACGCTGCTCGCGATCGCGGCACCGCTGGCACTGCGGTCGCCGACGCTGGCGAAGGTCGCCTCGCGCGACCCCGTCACGGCGCGCCACGTCGCGCACTCGATCGCCGTCTGCGACGAGGAGCTGGGGCACTGTGTAGACTGGGTCGAGTTCCCCGGCGACGATGCCGATCGGGTCGACGCGCTGCTCGCGGCGGACTGCGTGGTCGCGAGCGGCTCCGACGAGACGATGTCGGCCGTCGCCGCGCGGATCGATCCGCGCCAACGTCTCGTCGCCTACGGACATCGGCTCTCCGTCGCCGTGGTGCGCGGTGCGGCGGAGTACACGGCCGGCCGTCTGGCGCTGGACGTCGCGCTGTGGGACCAGCTCGGTTGTCTCTCTCCGATCGCGGTGTACGTGATCGATCCGGGGCGCTCCGCTGCGGACGCCTTCGCCGAAGCGCTCGCACAGTCCCTATCCGACATCGAGGCGCGCCTTCCGCGCGGCCGCGTCGCGGTCGACTCGGCCGCGCGCATCTCCCCCGAACGCGCCAGCGCGGAGCTTCGGGCGTCCGCCGGCGCCCGGGTCGCGGTGCACGGAGCCGCAGACGGCACCTGGACCGTCGTGCGCGAAGACTCCGCGGCAACGCGCGACGCACCGCTGCACCGCTTCGTGCGCGTCCTGCCCGTGTCCGACGGAGCAGCGTTGATCGACGCGCTCACCCCACTCGCCCCGCATCTCGCGTCGGCCGGCGTCGAGGGCGTCGATGCCCAGCTCTCGCGTGCGCTGGTGGGGCTCGGCGTTTCGCGCGTCTGCGCCCTGGGAACCATGCAGTGCCCGCCGATCGCCTGGCGTCACGACAACCGCGGCGTCCTCGAACCCCTCGCCCGATTTCCGGACGTGGACTACGTGGCCTGAGCGGGGTGCCGCTGATGCGCGGCGTTCCGGCCCCGCCTTCGCGTCGGCTTGACTCGCGGCCCCCGCCCGTGGGATCCTGACGGCGCCCGTCGAACGGGGCGGAGACGGCGTGAAGATCTATCTCGTCACCCCGAGGAACCCTCCGAGCTTCTGGACGTACGACGTCATCCTTCCGACGCTCGGCAAGGACTGCATCTTCCCGAACCTCTCGATGCCGACCCTCGCGGGCCTGACGGACCGCAAGCACGAAGTCGTTCTGTGCGACGAGAACGTCGAGGAGATCGACTTCGATTTCGACGCCGACATCGTCGGCGTGACCGGTTACATCATCCACAAGCCCCGGATGCAGGAGATCATCGCCGAGTTCCGCCGGCGCGGCCGCTTCGTCGTCGCGGGTGGGCCGTTCGCGTCGCTCTGCCCCGAAGAGCTGCGGGGGCACTGCGACGTGGTCTTCGCCGACGAGGCCGAGGAGACGTGGCCGGCGTTCCTGCGTGACTTCGAGACCGGCTCCTGGAAGACCGAGTACCGCCCGCAAGAGAAGCCGGACATGACGCAGTCGCCAATGCCGCGCTTCGATCTCCTCGACGTGTCCCGCTACCACGCCATGACGATCCAGTTCGCGCGCGGCTGCCCCTTCAACTGCGAGTTTTGCGACATCATCGTCGTGTACGGACGCCGACCGCGATCCAAGAGCGTCGAACAGGTGATGGCGGAGATCCGCGAATGCCACCGACTCGGCGCGAGTCAGATCTTCATCGTGGACGACAACTTCATCGGAAACGCCAAGCTCGCCAAGGAGATGCTGCGGGCGATGGCGTCCTGGGGCGCCGAGCACGACTACCCCATCGACTTCAACACCGAGGTCTCGCTCAACGTCGCAAGGGACGACGAGCTGCTCTCGCTGATGCGCGCTGCGAACTTCACGACGATCTTCATCGGAATCGAGAGCCCGCGGCGCGACTCGCTGGCCGAGACCCGCAAGACCCAGAACCTGCACGGCGACCTGCTCGAAAGCATCCACAAGGTGCAGTCCTATGGCATACAGATCCAGGGCGGAATGATCGTGGGCTTCGACCACGATGACGCCTCGATCTTCGAGGAGCAGCTCTCCTTCGTACAGGCAGCGCGCATCCCGGTATCGATGACGGGTATGCTCCAGGCCATGCCAAGGACTCCGCTCTACGACCGCGTCGCTCGGGAGGGTCGGCTGCTCCGGGAGACGTCTGGCGACCAGTTCGCGTTCTCGAACATCCTCCCGGTGCGCATGACGCGCCGCCAGCTATACGAGGGCTACCGCTGGCTGCTCTTCCAGCTCTACGACTTCGAGAACTACCGGCGGCGGACCCTCGCCTTCCTGCTGGAACGCGGCCGCCAGGTGCACCGCGGTCGCAACGTCCGCGCGGGCGACCTGCGCCGCCTCCGCAGGGTGCTGTCGGCGACCCTGCTGCGCGGCGGACCGCGCCGGGCCTGGTTCACGTTGCGCCTGCTCGGCGGCGTGCTGCTGCGGCGGCCGTCGGTCATCAAGGAGGCCGTGTCCTTCGCCGTCATCCACCAGGCCTTCTACGGCTACATGCGCGAGCTGATCGGCGACCTCGACCGCGCGATCGGGGCCCTCGACGTCGCGACCGCGCACCCGAGCCTCGCCCGGGACTCCGCGGCCTCCTCATAAGTATTCGTTTTTAAACACGATTCTACCACCGCCGGGGCCGCCTGCGAAATACCGGACGGTTCTGGTACGATATTTACAGGACCGGAGCAGTCCGATATCCTCCGGGCTCTCTCAGGCGGTGGCAGACAACCCGTGATCCGACTCAGCCGCATCACCGACTACGGCATCGTGCTGATGGTGCACCTCGCCCGCAGCCCGGGCGACCCGTCGCGCAACGCGCGCCACCTCGCCGGAGAGACCGACCTGCCCGCCCCGGTCGTGAGCAAGATCCTGAAGGCCCTGGCCCGCGGCGGGCTGCTCACCTCCCAGCGCGGAGTGAAGGGCGGTTACGCGCTGTCGCGGTCCGCCGACGACATCACGGTGCCCGAGATGATCACGGCCCTCGAGGGTCCCATCTCCCTGACCGCGTGCACCGTCCATCCGGGCAACTGCGCCCAGGAATCGAGCTGCGACGTGCGCGAGCCGTGGCAGCAGATCAACACAGCCGTGCACGATGCCCTGTCGCGGATCAGCCTCGCGGACCTCGCTGCACCGCGTGAGCCCGGGGCGGTGATCCCGTTGCACAGCCTCGGCGTGAACCTCGAATCGACCGGATCGGAGTGACCGTGGCCCAGCCCGAATCCACCGACCTCCAGAAGCTCGCCGATCAGGAGTACCGCTACGGCTTCGTCACCGATATCGAGACGGATTCCGTCGCGCCTGGATTGTCCGAAGAGATCGTCCGCTTCATCTCCGCGAAGAAGAACGAGCCGCAGTGGCTGCTGGGTTTCCGTCTGAAGGCCCTGGAGCGCTTCTTCGAGATGCTCGAGCGGGAAGAGGAGCCGACCTGGGCCATGGTCGACTACCCGAAAATCGACTACCAGAACATCGTCTACTACTCGGCACCGGTCCAGAAGAAGGTCGAGAGCCTCGACGAGATCGACCCGGAGCTGCTGCGGACCTACGAGAAGCTCGGCATCTCCCTCAACGAGCAGAAGCGGCTCCAGGGCATCGCCGTCGACGCGGTCTTCGACAGCGTCTCGGTCGCTACGACCTTCAAGGACGAGTTGGAAAAGCACGGCATCATCTTCTGCTCCTTCTCCGAAGCGGTACAGCGCTGCCCGGAGATCGTCCGCAAGTACCTGGGCTCCGTCGTTCCCTACTCGGACAACTTCTTCGCGACGCTGAACTCCGCCGTCTTTACCGACGGATCCTTCGCCTACATCCCGAAGGGAGTTCGCTGTCCGATGGAGCTGTCTACATACTTCCGCATCAACGCGGCCAACAGCGGGCAGTTCGAGCGGACGTTGGTCGTGGCGGAAGAGGGCTCCAGCGTCAGCTACCTCGAGGGCTGCACGGCACCCATGCGCGACGAGAACCAACTGCACGCCGCAGTCGTCGAGCTCATCGCGGCCGGAGACGACGCCACGATCAAGTACTCGACCGTGCAGAATTGGTACCCCGGAGACGAGAACGGCGTCGGTGGCATCTTCAACTTCGTGACGAAGCGCGGCGCCTGCCGCGGAAGGCGCTCGAAGATCTCGTGGACCCAGGTCGAAACCGGCTCCGCGATCACCTGGAAGTACCCGAGCTGCCTGCTGCTCGGAGACGACTCGATCGGAGAGTTCTACTCGGTGGCGATGACCAACCGACGCCAGCAGGCCGATACCGGAACCAAGATGATCCACATCGGCAAGAACACGAAGAGCACGATCGTGTCGAAGGGGATCTCCGCTGGGCACGGGCAACAGTCCTACCGTGGTCTCGTGCCCGCAACTACTCCCAGTGCGATTCGCTGCTGCTCGGCGATGCGTGCGGTGCACACACCATTCCCTATCTCGAAGTCAAGAACTCCAGCGCGACCGTCGAGCACGAAGCGACGACCTCGAAGATCGGCGAGGACCAGCTCTTCTACTGCCGGCAGCGCGGAATCTCCGAAGAAGACGCGGTGTCGATGATCGTCAACGGCTTCTGCAAAGAAGTCTTGCGCGAACTGCCCATGGAATTCGCCGTGGAAGCCCAGAACCTGCTCGGACTCAGTCTCGAGGGAAGCGTCGGGTAGCCGCGCATCGGCTTCCCCCGGGAGGAATATTCAGTGCTCGACATCAAGAATCTGTACGCCACCGCCGGCGGCGCCGAGATCCTGAAGGGAATCGATCTGTCGGTCGGTGCGGGAGAGGTCCACGCGATCATGGGGCCGAACGGCTCCGGAAAGAGCACTGTCGCCAACGTGCTCGCCGGCCGGCCCGGCGTCGACGTCACCGAGGGTGAGGTCGTCTTCGAGGGCGAAGACCTGCTCGCCTTCGCCCCGGAGGAGCGCGCCCGGATGGGTATCTTCCTGGCCTTTCAGTACCCCGTCGAGATCCCGGGCATCGCCAACAGCTACTTCCTCAAGGCGGCGCTGAACGAGACGCGCAAGCACCGCGGCGAGGAAGAGCTCGACGCCATGGACTTTCTCTCGGTGATCCGCGAGAAGATGAAGCTGCTGGAGATGGACGAGACGTTCATGAACCGCTCGGTCAACGAGGGCTTCTCCGGTGGAGAGAAGAAGCGCAACGAGATCCTCCAGATGGCCGTGCTCGAGCCGAGGCTCGCGATCCTCGACGAGACCGACTCCGGGCTGGACATCGACGCCCTGCGCACCGTCGCTGGTGGCGTGAACTCGCTGCGCGGCCGCGATCGCTCGACGATCGTGATCACCCACTACCAGCGGTTGCTCGACTACATCGTCCCCGACTTCGTCCACGTGCTCGCCGGCGGCCGGATCGTGCGCTCCGGCGGCAAGGAGCTCGCGCTCGAGCTCGAGGCGAAGGGCTACAGCTGGATCGACGGCGCCACGGCGGAGACGGGCCCGTGAACACCCTGGCTGCCGAATGCGATCGCGTCGTCTCGGGCTTCCGCGGCAGTGCCGGCGCCGTGGCGACGAACGGCCCCGGCTGGCTGCCCCCGCTGCGCGAGACGGCGATCGACCGCTTTGCGCTGCTCGGCTTCCCGTCCATGAAGCGCGAGGACTGGAAGTACACCAACGTGCGGCCGATCGCCGCGGCCCTGGCTGCGGCCGCGGATGCCGCGGCGGACGCGACCTCGGAGCTTCCCGGTTGGCTGGACGCGGCCTCGATGGAGCACCGGTTGGTGTTCTCGCACGGACGTTTCTCGCCGGAGCTGTCACGGCTCGGAGATCTCCCCGGCGGTGCGGTGGTGGATGCCCTGGCGGAGATCCTGCGAGACGATCCCGAGCGCGTGCGGCCGCTGCTCGAGCCCGACCGTGCCGACGACGATCGCTGCTTCGTGGCCCTCAACTCGGCCTTCCAGCGGGACGGCGCATTCCTCTCCCTGCCGAGCGGAGCCGCCGTGGATCAGCCGATCCACCTCGTCTTCCTGTCTGATTCCGACGCGTCGCGAACCGCCTCTCACGTCCGCAATCTGATCACGCTCGGCCCCGGAGCCTCCGCGGTGGTCGTCGAGCACTACGTCGGCTCCGGAGATCAACCCTACGTCACGAATGCGGTGACCACGGTCGCGCTCGCAGCGAACGCGTCGCTCGACCACGTCGCCGTGAAGAGCGAGGGCGATGACGCACTCCACGTGGGGACTCTGCGGGCCCGGGTCGAGCGGGACGCGCGCTTCCGCTCCCACGCCTTCTCCCTCGAGGCATCCCTCGCGCGCACCGAGATCTCCGTGACGCTCGCTGGTGTGGGAGCCGAGTGCACCTTGAACGGCCTCTACCTCGCCGGCGGGCGCCAGCACGTCGACAACCAGACGACGATCGACCACGCGCATCCGAACGGCACGAGCCACGAGCTCTACAAGGGCGTCCTCGGTGGCCGCGCCAATGGCGTGTTCAACGGCAGCGTGATCGTCCGGCCTGGCGCGCTGAAGAGCGACGCCCGCCAGTCGAACGCCAATCTGCTGTTGTCCGATCGCGCCGAGATCAATACGCGAC
>JBHHVG010000017.1:0-16471 GCA_046754165.1 Myxococcota bacterium | reverse complement strand
ATCCGCGCCGAAGACCGAAATTGGGGCATCGGCCAGCGTCGTGATGACCTGCTCGGAGCCAAAGACACCCGTTCCGATCTCCTGTCCGTCGAGCAGACCGTCGCCGTCGGTATCCGCGAGATTCGGATTCGTCCCGATATCAGCTTCCGCCGCGTTGCCGAGGCCGTCCGTATCGAAATCGTCCTGGCCGTCGATGATTCCGTCGAGATCCTCGTCCGCATTCAGCGGATCAAAGCCGTTCGCGACCTCGAACGAGTTGAGCATGCCGTCGCCATCGGTGTCCTCGTTGACCAGCGTAATCGTGCCCAGCGCCGAGCCGTAGACAATGTTGATCGCTTCGCCCGAAATCAGCGTGCCGGTCAGCGTTCCATTGTCGATCGCAAGGTCTCCGAACGGAACGGGGATTCCGCTCCTGGCGAATCCGGTGCCGACGATTCTGATCGTGCCTCCATTCTGTGCGATAATGAACGGACCCCCGACGGTCCCGCCGCTCCACGTGAGAGTTGCGGAGTCCTGCACCAGAAGTATGCCGGCGACGGAGCCACCGGACAGACTCCCTGTCGCCGAATTGACGAGCACCAGATCGGACTGCACTGTACCGCCACTCATGCTGACCGACGAGGAGTCCCTGGCGGTCAAGGACTCCGAGAAGGTTCCGCCACTGATCGTCACGGTCGACGAGTCCGATGCGACCAGCCCCGAGACGGTTCCGCCACTGATCGCCGCGATCGAGGAGTCGCATGCGAACAGCGCCGACGCCACGGTCCCACCACTCATCGAGATCGTCGAGGAATCCAATGCCTTCAGCAGCCGCACGGAACCTCCCGGCTGGAGTGTGAGCTGTGTCGCCGCGCCTGGAGAGGGGCAAGCCGCTTCGGGGTCGATCACCGGGTCGACGGAAGGCCAGCCGGCCGGGCATGCGGCGTTGCGGACGTACACATCTAGCTCCGACCGGCTGGCGTCGTTGATCGTGTTACTCGATCCGTTATTGATGATCACGCTGGCGAGGTCGCGGATCTGAGCCGAAGTGAGCACGTCCGCTTTGAACACGGCCTCGTCGATCAGCCCTGCGAACGGGTTGGACGGGTTGCCCGGGCCCGACCTCGCGCCGATCGAGAACTCGGCGACGGCACCGCTTTCGGAGAAGGAGCTGATCTGGCTCGCGCCGAGGATTCCATCGATGTAGGTCCGGATCGTGATTCCGTCGAAGGTCATCGCGACGTGGTGCCACTGTCCGTCATTGATGGCGCCGGCAGAGGCGTTGTTTCCGCCGTTTCCGATGTAGCCGAAGACCGCACCGAAGTGATCGGTCAGCCCCGCGCGAAATACCAGAGCGGGGTTCTCGAAGAAGTTGCCCATCAGGATGGCATCAGGGCCCGGGTTTCCGCTGGCCTTCACGAAGGCCGCCATCGTGAGCGCGGTCCGGCTCGCGGTCAGCAGGGCGTTGCCGCTGAAGAGCATGCCCGCGTTGAAGGACGCCGCACCGCCGATGAGGCCACCGGGGACGATCGTGACTCCGCCCGCGGGCACGGACAGGTTGGTGCCGAAACCGCTCGAATCCGTGAAGCCGCTGTCGAAGTGCCAGTACCCGACCGCTGCGGCGTAGGCCGGACCGGTGATGGCTATCAGAGATACCGAGAGCGTTCCCATCGCGATTGCGCGGGGAAATCGGCTCCGATTCCGATTGGGCAGATTGGGTCGTCGAGCGAAACGGTGCATCCAGTGCTCCCTCTACGTTCCGGATGCAGCCAGTATGGTTTCGCGCAGCGCGCCGGCGCAGCTCCCATATGGGACCTGGCGAACTGCTTGCTTCTCGGGTGGTTGCGTCGCCGCGCCACGCCGGTGGGCAGGTCAGTAGCGGGCGCTGACCTCGAAGCCGAAGGTCCGCGGCGTTCCGAAGTTGGCCAGGTTGCCGACCTGGCCGTCGACGCGGACGTTGCTGTGGCGGTAGCTCTCGTCGGCCACGTTGAGGGCGAAGAGCGAGACACCGTAGCGGTAGCTGGGGTCGTTGTAGCGGAGGCGCAGGTTCCAGAGGCTGAAGGAATCCTGTCGAACGCTGGAGTCTTCCCAGATCGTGAAATAGATGGTCGACTGGTAGCGGTACTCCGAGCGCAGCGTCAGCGATCCCAGGCTCCACAGCGGTTGCTCGTACTGGGCCGCCACCCAGGCGGAGAATGACGGGGCCTTGGGCAGCCGGTTGCCGGACTGGTCGGAATCGGCCGTCGGGTCGTTGGGGTCGACGGCGATCAGGTCGTCGAAGCGGGTGTTCAGGTAGGCGAGGGATCCCTCGATCAGCAGGCCGCTGCATGGTCTCGCCGTCCAGCCGCCCTCGAAGCCCCAGACCGTGGCCGAGCCGGCGTTCTCCACCAGCGGAAAGGGGATCGCGGCGTTCGACTGCACCTGGAGCTGGATGTCCTCGTAGTCGTAGTAGAACGCGGCCGCCCGGGCGCTGACGCGCCCCTCCCAGAAGGCGACCCGGGAGCCCAGCTCGAAGGCCCACAGGGATTCGGGATCGAAGGGAAAGGGCTGGGCGACGGTGGAGTTGAAGCCGCCAGACTTGAAGCCGCGGGAGGCGGAGGCGTAGACCATCGCGTCGACAGTGGGACGGAACTCCACGACGAAGCGCGGCGTCCAGTCGTCCCACGATTCCCGATGATCGAAGGCGGCGACCACCGCGCCGTTGACGGTCTCCTCGTAGTCCTGCCGCTTTCGCTCGTAGCTGTACCGGAGCCCGGCGCTGGCGCGCCAATGCTCGCTGATCC
Organism: Myxococcota bacterium; assembly: GCA_046754165.1. Classification (GTDB taxonomy): domain Bacteria; phylum Myxococcota_A; class UBA9160; order UBA9160; family SMWR01; genus JAFDEI01. Next base: position 13,709 of record JBHHVG010000017.1, on the reverse strand, counting down.
GGTAGCCGAGCTCCCCGAAGACGCCCACCGCGTCGGTCCGGTGATCCGACTTCGGCCGATCGCGAAAGGCGAGGGGCGGGACGTCCACGTCGAGGATCTGCAGGGCGTCCTCGTGCAGGTAGAAAACGCCGCCCAGCCACTCGAGGGGACCGTCTCCCCGCGACACCACCTGGAGCTCCTGGGTGAAGGTCTCCGAGTCCTCCTCGGGGAAGTTCCGGCTGAAGGCGAGTTCGGTGCCGTCGAGGTCGATGGTCTGGTCCCAGTCGGTGCGGCGGTAGGCGCTGAGGGAGCGAATCGTCAGGGACTCGAGATCCGCGCGCAGCCGCGCGCTCACGCCCCACTGCTCGACGTTCGCCTCTGGATCCGTGTCGAAGAGCACTTCGAACGGGTCCGATGGCACGGTGCCGCCCGCCAGGACGGCGGGCGAGCCGTCGAAGGGCTTCACGAGCTTGTTGACGAGGCCCCGCGCGCTGTCCTCCCGGGAGTAGTCGCCGGAGAAGAGCACCGATACCCCGTCGCTCGGCAGCAGCGCGAGCTTGCCGCGCACTGCCCACAGGTCGGCGTCGTCGGCGCGACCGCCGAGGAAGAGGTTCTCGGTGAAGCCGTCGTGGCGCTGGTAGATCCCGGCCACGCGCGCGTTCGCGCGCCCGTCGACGAGGGGCACGTTGACCACCCCTCGCACGCGCACCTGATTGAAGTTTCCGTAGAGCAGGTCGCCCCCGGCAGAGAGCTCCGGCGTCGGGTCGCGGGTCAGGATCTGGACCGCGCCACCGGTGGCATTGCGCCCGAAGAGCGTTCCCTGGGGCCCTTTCAGCACCTCGACCTGCTCGACGTCGTAGAACGGCTGGAACGCGGCCACCAGCCGGGACTGATAGACGCCGTCCAGGAACGTGGCGACGGACGAGTCGGCCCCCGCGCTGATGAGGTCGCTGCCCACACCGCGGATATAGGGCTGGCCCAGGACCGAGTTGGTGGTGAAGACCATCCCCGGCGTGCGCAGTGGCAGGTCGAATGTCGACTGGACGCCCGACTCGTCGAGCTCGATCCCGCTCGCGATGTCGGCGGACATGGCGACGTCTCCGAGCGCCTGCTCGTGCCGCTCTGCGGTGATGACGATGACCTCGGCGGGCTCGGCCGCCATGCCGGGCGAGGCCAGCCAGAGGGTCGCGAACGCGATCCCTCCCCTCCATCTGCGTTCGCTCCCAATCCGCATTTCGTTCGACACCGAGCGACCAATCCCCCCCTGGGGGGGGGATCAGCCGGGAGCGTAACCATCCCTAACGGAGTGGGTCCAATAAAAGGTGGCTTCTAGTCCGATCTGGATTGATGCATTATGGCACACGCAACGGAGCGGTGGGGTCCGGGGAGAAGTACTTGACCGCTGAAACGACGGCGCTGCAGCTCGTTCCCGGCCTCTACGATGCCGCCGCGAACCCCGAACGCCTCACCGGCGTCTTGAGCACCCTGGAGCGTTCGCTCGGTGGATATGCCGTGGGGCTCGCGCTGCGCTTCCCCGGGAGCGGTCGGGCCCCGTTGATCTACTCGAGCGACAGTGTTCGGTCGGCCCAGGGCAGCTTCGAAGAGCACTACTACGACATCGATCCGCTCAGCTCCTACATGCTGACCGCGCCGTTGGCGATCGGCGAAGTCATCGAGACCGAGGACCGCTTCCCCCGCGCCGACGTGATTCGCGGGGAGTTCTACACCGACTTCATGCGACCGAACCAGATGGACTGGGGGCCCAACTACGCCATGGTTCTGGCGCGCGACGCGGGTCGCGTCACGGCGACGTGCACGATCGCGCGAAACGTGGATGTCCGGGCCCTCGGCGAAGAGCAACGGACGCTGGTGACGCTGCTCGCGCCGCACCTGGTCGCACTGCATCGGCTCTGGAGCCAGTTCGACCAGGTGACGCGTCCCGAGGCGCGCCTTGCGGACGCTCTCGACCGGATCCCCTTGGCGGTGTTCGTCGTGGATGCGTGCCGCCGGGTCCTGTGGGCGAGCCGCACCGCTCGCGAGATCCTGAACGTGCGCGACGGTCTTCGCGTGGACGACGGCGAGCTGCGCGCCGATGCCTTCCGCTCCTCGCAGGTCTTGGGCCGACAGATCGGCGAGGCGGCGCGCACCGGCAGCGGCGGCGGCCTCCACGCAGGCGGGGTGCTGCACGTTCCCCGCCCCTCGGGACGCCGCGCCTTCGAGGTGCTGGTGACCCCCCTGCCTCGGCAGACCTCGCTGTCCACGTTCGAGCTCGAGGGGGCCGCTGCCGTCTTCGTCACCGATCCCGAGGCCCAGCCGCCCGAGGCCGGCGAGCTACTGGCTGCTCTCTACTCGCTGACGCCCGCCGAGTCCGCCCTCGCCACGCTGCTATCTGCTGACGTACCCCTTGCCGACGCAGCCGACCGCCTCGGCATCACCGTCGGAACCGCACGCCAGCGCCTCAAGCTCATATTCGAGAAGACGGGCACACGCCGCCAGTCCAGCCTGGTGCGGCTGCTGCTTCGCGGGCCCGCGTCCTTCGGTTCCGCGAACGCGAGTAGCGGTTCGAGCCCGAGCTAGCACCCTCCTGCCTTGTATCTCTGACTTCGCCGCGTGACCGTACCTGCCGCAGGGGTGGGAGACGATTCCTTCTGCAACTTCGCAGGAGGAAAGGAGAATGACGTTTCCCAAGACCTTGTCCACCGCCCCAGGGTTTCCTTGGAGACTTGATTGCGAGAGAGTTCTCGCGGGAGGAGTGTCGAGATGGGGAAGCAAGATCAGGGTTCAGCGACGGCGGAGGGAGCCCGTAGGGCGACCGGAGGCGCCGCCGGTCGCGGGGGCCGGTTTTCGGTGCGTCGCAAGAGCATCGTGGTCGCGGCCGTGGAGCAGCGGCCTTATTCGGCGGGCCGGGGCCGGCTCGAAGTGCTCGAGCGCCTTCGCTTCGATGAGGACCTCGGCCCTTTCGTGTGCGGCGTGCTTGATGCACGCCGTGCGATCGTTCGCACCGATGGATACGCCGGATCTATCGGCCTGGAGGCAGCCGGCGTTCGCAACGACCGGCGCATTCAAGGCAGCGACCGCGCTCGTTCGCAGGAGATCCTGCCGTGGGCGCATACGGTCTTCGGGAATCTCTCTGGCGCGAAGGATGGTCTAGACTCCGGGCCTCTCGTGTGGCGCGGGATGCAGCCGCCCGGGTTCGAGGGACGACACGATGAACCGTCTCGCAGGCAAGGTCGCGCTGATTACCGGTGCCGCGTCCGGAATCGGCGCCAGCTGTGCAGAGCGTTTTGCCGATGAAGGAGCGCGGGTCGGCGGCATCGACGTCTGCCAGCCGGACTCGGCCGCGTGGAAGCGCGTCGCCGACGCCGGCCCGGACACGAGCTTCCACATCGCCGACGTACGCGACGAGGCGGCGCTGTCCGCCGCCGTGGCCCAGTGCCAGGAGCAGTTCGGGCGCATCGACTCGCTCGTCAACTGCGCCGGTGTCGCCGGCGGCGGCCCGGTGCACCTGCTCGCTCCCGAAGAGTGGGACCGCGTCCTCGACATCAACCTGAAGGGCACGTACCTCGCGTGCAAGCAGGTGCTGCCACAGATGCTCGAGCAGCGGGCTGGCAGCCTGATCAACATCGCCAGCGTCGAGGGCATCGAAGGCATCGAGGGGGGTAGCGCCTACAACGCCTCGAAGGGGGGCGTGATCACACTGACGCGCAACCTCGCGATCGACTACGGCCGACGCGGCATCCGCGCGAACGCGATCTGCCCGGGCTTCATCCGGACCCCGCTCTCCGAGAGCATCTTCTCGGATGGGATGGCCCTGACCCTCGACCGCATCGTCGAGGCGACGCAGCTCGGGCGTCTGGGCGAGCCCGACGAGATCGCCAGCGCAGCCCTCTTCCTGGCCTCGGACGACTCGTCCTACGTGACAGGACAGTCGCTGGTGGTCGACGGCGGCTACACCGCGGGGCACCGCGTGGGCATCAGCCGGCTGCTCGGCCTCGAGTGACTCGCCGCAGGCGCAGCCACCAGACGAGGAGCAGCAGCGTCCCGGCGGCGATCACGACGCCCCGCTGCGGCGGCCACCACCCGGGCGACGCGGCGGGAAGGCCGGGCGGGTCGAAGCGCCCGTTGCCGTCGGCGTCGACGTAGATCGGGTTCGCGAACGCGGTCGGGACGAAGCCCGGCGCCACGACGTCGGCGTAGACGCCGCCGTGCAGGGATCCCCAGGTCCGGGAATCGCTGTCCAGCGGCGCGCCCGCCTCGAGGGTGATGAAGGCGTCCCGCTCGAGAGAGAGGGTTCGGCTGTCGTGCAGGCGCACCACGTCGTCGTGGACGAGCTCGTCGCCGGCGTAGCGCCGCACCACCAGGCCGTCGATCAGCAGCCGCACCTCGTCGACCGGCACCCAGGGCGCCGCCGCGACCACGAACTCGAGGTTCGCGTTTCCGTCCGGCGCCGTCACCAGGTCGCCGGATTCACCGCCGTTCACCGTGAAGACCGGCAGCAGCGGTCCGTTGGTCCCGAAGCTGCGACCGTCGCGCAGGGCGTCATTCCAGGCCGCCTCGTCCCAGGCACCGGCGCCGCCCGGGAGCGCGACGTAGTTGCGGGGAATCCCGGCGGGCTGACCTGGCCCGTGGGTGTCCGAGTTCGCGGTGCCCGTGCGCCGCATTCCCTGCCGCAGCAGGGAGTACCAATCGGCGCGCACCCGTCGGTACTCGTCGAAGGAGGCGCCGTTCATGACCTCGATGGCGTCGAAGTCGATGGCGCGCGTGCTGCCGTCCGCGGAGCGCTCGAGCAGGTGGCGATTCGGCGGCGTCTCGAGGCTCCGCGACGGGTCGTAGCCGACTCCGGCGGTCGCGAGGTGCGTGAAGTACGCCCCGGAGTTCACTTCCCCGGGAGATCCGTCGCGCGGGTGGTTGAGCTGGACGACTTGCACGGCGTGCTCGTTGCGCAGCGATGCGTAGAGATCGGCGACGCTCACGTTCTGGCTCGGCGGCGCCCCCTGCCGGTGGGCCGTGGGCTGGTAGGCGATGGGCCACGCGTTGTGGTGGCCGATCGACCACGGCGCGGCGGGGCTCGGCGCGCTGCTGGTGACCTCGACCCCGTGGACCACGCGGATGCGATCGCCCACACCCAGGGCTGCCTGCGCCGGCGCGTAGTGGCTGATGTGGTCGTGGTCCGTCGCCACGAAGACGTCGATGTCCGCGGCGATCATGCTGCGCAGGCGCGCCTCGTTCGTCGTGCTCGTGTCGTCACTCGCCTCCGCGTGGACGTGCAGGTCCGAACGGACCGCGTCGGGGAGCGTGATCGCGCGGGCGAGCGTGAACGGCGGAACGGGTACGACGCTTCCCGCGGCTTCGACCTCGAGCTCGAGCTCGGAGACGTCGTACTCGAAGCCCCGAACGGCCGTCAGCCGGTAGCGCCCGGGTGCGATCGCCACCCGCGTGGGGTCGCTGGCGTTCCCGACGAAGTTCAGCTCGTCCGTGGCGGTGCCACTGCGGGCCGGCCGGCCGTCGATGCGGAAGCCGAGGAGCTCGGGGTCGAAGCTGGGATCCGGCGTCGTGCCGATCCCCCGAAAGACGATGCGACCGGGTCCACCGTCGGCAAAGGCCTCCCGAAACGACAGCCAGCCCGGCGGCTCGAACTCGACCTCCGGCACCGCCGCGAACGCCCCGGGCGATACGGTCACCTGGCGCCGCTGCTGCGGGCGCTGGGCCGCGCGCAGGCGCAGATCGTAGACGCCCGGGGGCAGGATCGCCCGATACTCCCCGGGCGCGGCGCCGGCCGGCTCCGTCGCCATCTGGGTGATCGGCGCGCCGGTTGCGGTATCGGAGACGAGGACCACGGTGCGCACGTCCGCTGGCAGGGCGCGCCCGGCGATGCCGCTGCTGCCGTCGGCGAAGCCCAGCAGCGGGAAGATCACATCGGTGGTCGAGGCGGTGTCGGCCCGGCCGACGACGAGCAGACGGCGGCGGTACGACCAGCTCTCCCCGGGAGCGAGCTCGAAGCGCGTGGCCTTCGCGAGCCGCAGCAGGCTGATGCCGTCCCAGTCGGGATCGCCGACGAAGGCGTTGATGAGCGTCACGTGCGGCCCGGTGACCCCGAACTGCCGCAGCTGCCGCGCGGTGCGTTCCGGCGCGAAGAGGGCGTAGGCGATGGGCGGATCGCGCGGAACCCCGGGGACGCTCACGTGCGTGAAGGCCGCCATGGCGTCTCCGGCCGCCAGGATGTTGTGGCGGTCGAAGCTCAGGTGGTCGAAGCCGCGCGAGCGGACCGGTTCGAGCGTGTTCCCCACCCACGAGCGGCCGCTGCGTCCGCCGCGCATCCAGACGTCGCCGTAACAGAGGATCGGCGCGGGCCGCGGGCCGGTGTTGCGGAGCGTCGTCTCGATGTGGACGAAGGGCTCGCCGCGAAGCACCGTGTAGGCCGTCTCGACGGACACCTGCGCGAGGTCTTCGGGGTCTGGAACCAGGAAGTCGAAGGCCCGCTTCCAGCCGAGGGCGCGCGAGACCGCGTTCATGTGCCCACCGTTCGACACCACCAGGCGCGCCCAGCCCTGCTCGTGGTCGACCTCCGCGCGAATCGCCTCGAAGTCGATGAAGACGCCCTGGTCCAGGTTGACGATCGGGAAGAAGCGCGCGAACTGGTCCTCGCCGGTACGGTCGCGCAGACCTGCGTCGACGATCGTGCCGCCGTAGCCGAGTGTCGCAAAGCGCCGGGCCGGATCGTCGACGATCACCTCGATGCGGTCGTTGGCGAGATACCAGTCTCCTACCCCTCCGATGGCGTCCGGCCCCCCGATCAGGCGCGCGGCGGCGTTCTCCTCCGTGATCTGCTCCGCCGCGAGGGGAGCGACGTCCTCGGCCCACACCGGACAAGCCGACAGCAGCCGCGCGGCCAGCAGCAGACGACAAAGCGGGCGCGGGGTCACTCGAGACCCAGTCGCCTCGCGATGATCAGCTTCATGATCTCGTTCGTGCCGGCGTAGATGCTCTGGACCGCCGCGTCGGCGTAGTCGCCGGAGATCGGGTACTCGCTCATGAAGCCGTAGCCGCCGTGCAGCTGGAGGCACTCGGCCGCCACCTTCTTCTGGAGATCCGTCACCCAGTACTTCGCCATGCTCACCTCGGTGACGATGTCGTCGCCGCGCACGTGGGCGGCGAGCAGGCGGTCGACGAAGACCTGCCCGATCTCCACCTCCGTCGCGAGCTCCGCGAGCTTGAACTGGGTGTTCTGGAACCCGGCGATGCGCTGGCCGAAGGCCGTGCGCTCCTTGACATAGGCCATGGTGTCTTCCAGGGACCGGCGACACGACGCCACCGAGGCGACGGCGACGCTGAGCCGCTCCTGCTGCAGCTGGTTCATCAGCATCTTGAAGCCCTGCCCCTCCTGGCCGAGCAGGTTGGCCACGGGAACGCGGCAGTCCTGGAACGAGAGCTCACTGGTGTCCTGACCCTTGAGCCCCAGCTTCTCGAGGTTGCGGCCGCGAAGGAAGCCCGGCGTGTCTCCCTCGACGAGCAGCAGGCTGATGCCGCCGTGGGGCGGATCGGCCTGAGGGTCGGTCTTGACGACGGTGATGACGAGGTCGGCGATCTGTCCGTTCGAGATGAAGGTCTTCGAGCCGTTGACGACGTAGTGGTCTCCGTCTCGGATCGCCTGGGTCTTGATGTTGGCGAGGTCCGAGCCGGTGCCCGGCTCGGTCATGGCGATCGCCAGGATCGTCTCGCCGCTGATGCAGCCCGGCAGGAACTTCTGCTTCTGCTCCTCGCTGCCGAAGGCCTCGATGTAGGGCATGCAGATGTCGCAGTGCAGAAACAGCATCAACGCGTGGGCGCGGATGTCTGCCAGCTCTTCCATGATGATGGCGTCGTAGAGAAAATCGCCGCCCGCGCCGCCGTACGCTTCCGGCGCGTTGGCGCCGAGGAACCCCTCGTCGCCGCAACGCCGCCAGATCTGCTTGTCGGTGCTGCCGGCCTCGTTCCAGCCCGCCAGCTTCGTGGCGATCTCGGCCTCGGCGAAGCGCCGGAACTGCGCCCGGAACAGGTTGTGCTCTTCGCTGAAGATCTCGCGTCGCATCCGCTCTCCCTTGACGCTACATCCGCCGCCACAGCCGGGCACCGAAGTACGCGGCGGTGAGAGAGAATACGATGTTCGGGCCCCAGCCGCCGATCGCCGGCGGCAGGTTGCCTCGGTAGCCGAAGGAGGCGGAGACGCCGGTGAGCAGGATGTAGCTGACACCCACGATGCCGCTGACGAGCAGGTTCTGGGCGGGGCCCGGAAACGGCGGGCCACCGACGGCGAAGAAGAGCAGCACGGCGGGCAGGACGATGCAGGCGAGCGGCTCCGCGAGCTTCATCTGCCGGTCTACGCGAAGGTGGGTGGCGTCATGACCGTCCGCCTCGACCTCTTCGATCTCGCGGGCGAGTGACGCGACGCTCAGGTGCATGGTGTCGACCTCGGCCGGAAGCGCCTCGCCGAGGACGGCGTATCGCGGCGCCTCGGACACGCGCACCTTGCCATCGGCGAGCGTCATGAACTCGGGCCGGACCAGCCGCCACACGCCCGCCCCGATGTGGCGCGCCGAGCGGGCGTCGAGCCGGCTGACGGGCAGTCCGTCGTCGCCGATGCGGTAGACCTTCAGGTTGCGCGCAATACCCCGCTTCGGATCGAAGCGCTCGGCCTCCAGCACCTGGTCGCGGGAGCGGTACCACACCGCCTGCTTGCGCGACTCGGCGAGCGCGGCGTAGTAGCCCTCCTTGATCTCGCTCACCTTCAACTCGTCGGCCAGCGCGTTGGTGCGCGGCACCACGACGTTGTTGAGCCCGAAGTAGGCCGGCGCCACCAGGGAGGTGATGAGCAGCACCGGCAGCAGGGCGCGAAACGCCGGGATACCGCAGGAGCGCATGCCGATCAGCTCGCCCTCGGCGGCGAGCAGGCTGACCGTCAGCGCGGACGCGACGAGCAGCGCCATCGGTACCACGCGAGACGCCAGCAGCGGGATCCGCGCCCCGTAGAAGCGGATCACCGTGGTACCGGTGGCGTGGTAGCGCGCGAACCAATCCAGGCGCTCCATGACGTCGATGAGCAGGTAGGCGACCACCAGGACGGCGAAGGTGAGCAGGCCGAGCTGCGCGAAGCGCCCGGCGATGTAGCGGGGCAGCGGATAGCGCCGGGGTCGGTACTCCGAGATGAGCTCGCCGGCGCGGTCCTTCGGGTCGAAGCCCCGGGAACGGTCGAAGGAGTGGCCGAGGACGTTGCCGCGCAGCGCGATCACCAGCAGCACCAGACCCAGCAGCATCAAGACCGCGTTCGGCATCCACACGCCGGTCGCGACCATCACCCGCTCGCTCTGGATCAAGCCTTCGCCGAGCTGGACCAGCCCGTAGTAGCCGATGGTGAGCAGCAGACCGATGATGCCGCCCGAGGAGCGCGAGAAGTTGCCACGGATCAGGAAGAGCGGGGCCGCCAGGAAGCCGAAGACCAGGGTCGCGGCGGGCGTCGCCATGCGGCGCTGCAGCTCGATCGCCGCCCTGGGGAGCGATTCCTCCTCGCTGCGGATGAACGTGAGGGCCCGACGGCCGAGGTCCAGCATGGACAGGCCGTGGAGACGCGTCTCGGCCTCACGGCGCCAGGGGTCGTCGGTGCTCGGCAGCGTGGTCGTGAGAGCGTCGAAGCGGATCTCCTTGGCGCCGCCACTGGGGGACAGCGCGACGCTGCCCTTCTCGAGATGGATCCGGATCGAGCCGTCGTCGCTGGTCTCGAAACGGCCGGAGCGGGCGAAGATCGTCTCGCCGATGTCCGGCATCCACATCAGCACGCTCTTCAGGCGGTCCCCACCGCTCGACACCTCCCGCGCCTCGATCTGCCAGCCACCGAACTCGCTGACGACGCCCTGCTGGAGATGCGCCCAGGGCTTCTCGAGCGCCACCCGGTCGAGGGCCGCGTCGAGGGAGCGCGCCGCCCAGGGAGCGGCCTGTACCGAGAGCGCCACGGAGAAGACGGTCATCGCCCCGGCGAACACGATGACGGGCCACACCAGGCGCGCGGCAGCGACCCCCGAGCTCTCGAGGGTCAGGATCTCGCCGTCTGCGCCGAGGCGGCCCATGGCTACGAGGCAGCCGAGCAGCACCGAGAACGGAAACATCAGGGCCGCGATGGGGACGGCCTTGAAGAGCGCGATCAGCCCAACCGTGTGAAGGGAGAGGCCGCGATTGATCACCAGATTGGAGAAACCCAGCAGATCCTTGGTCAGAACCACGACCGTCAGGCCGATCAGGGCAAAGACCGTCGGGCGAAGCGCCTCCCGGGCCACGTAGCCGTAGAACGTCCAGCCCAGGGGCCGATGGATCGGCAGCCGGGGCGCTTCGTTCCCGCTATCGCTCATGCAGGGGTGACCCCGGGGGGAGATTCATCCGGCCTTCGACCTGGGTTCCCCCGCGGGGGCCAGAGAATCGGTGTTTCGGGGGGCCGAGCTGGACTACAGTCTGCGCGCCCCCCCATCGAACGAATCCTAGGTCGGATGGGCGACGCTAGGCAACGTTCTCGAGAGATAGGTTCAGGGAATACCATGAGAGCCATCGTCTTGTGCGCTGGTCAGGGCAAGCGTTTGTTGCCGCTCACCGAATCCGAACCCAAGTGCCTCTTGCCGGTGGACGGCGACCTGTGCGCGCTCGACCTGCAGCTCCGGGCCATCGCCCACTGCGGCATCGAGCGTTCCACGATCATGATCGGCTTCGGGGCCGAGCAGGTCGAGCGCTACCTGGCGAGCCACCGGGTCCCGGGTCTGATGGTCGACACGATCTTCAACCCCTTCTACGCCACCACCGACAATCTCATCACCTGCTGGCTGGCGCGCCGGGCCATGACCGGCGACTTCCTGCTGCTGAACGGGGACACCCTCTTCGAGGACGACGTGCTGCGGACGGTGCTCGACGCGCCCCGCAGCCCCATCTCCGTCACCGTGAACCACAAGTCCCACTACGACGAAGACGACATGAAGGTCACCCTCGACGGGGACGGCCGCCTGCGCGCGATCGGCAAGACCCTGGCCCTCGAGGACGTCCACGCCGAATCCATCGGAATGCTGCGGTTCCGGGACTCCGGGGTCACCGCCTGGCGCAGCGCCATCGAGCGCGCGGTGCGCAATCCGAATGCGCTCAGGCGCTGGTACCTCTCGGTGGTCGACGAGCTGGCGCGCAACATCGAGGTGAGGACCACCTCGATCACCGGCATGTGGTGGCAGGAGATCGATTCGATCGAGGATCTCCAGTCCGCGCGCGACGGCTTCCTCCAGCGCCGCGACGAGGCCAAGGAGCCCGTCCCGGTGCTCGCGCGGGCGCGGTCCCTCTAGGCGCCCCCCGGATCCTCCGGACCGGTCCGCTCGCCGAGCGGGCGGCGCGACCGGCGCCGCTCCGCCCCGTCCTGCACCGGCCCGTCCAGACGGCGGGATTCAGGTCCGAGACGCCAGTGCGTCCCGGATGGCGCAGACCTCGCCGAGCAGACGGTCGAGGTCCTCGATCCGGATCTGGCAGGGCCCGTCGCAGGGCGCGGCGTCCGGGTCGGAGTGGGTCTCGACGAAGAGCGCGTCCACGCCGGCCGCCACGGCGGCGCGAGCCAGGGGCGCGACCATGGCGCGGTCGCCTCCGCTGGCCCCACCGGCCGCCCCGGGGCGCTGGGCGGCGTGGGTGGCGTCGAAGCACACCGGGGCGAAAGCGCGCATGGTCGGCAGACCCCGCATGTCCACGACCAGGTCGCGGTGGCCGAAGCTGCTGCCGCGTTCGGTCACCAGCACATCGCGCGCCCCCGCGTGCCGCGCCTTCTCGACGGCGTGGCGCATGTCGCCGGGGGCGATGAACGGACCCCGCTTCAGGTTGAGCGCCCGCCCGGTCGCCGCGCAGGCCGCGACCAGATCCGACTGCCGCACGAGGAAGGCCGGCACCTGGAGGCAGTCGACCACCTCCGCCACGGGTGCGGCCTGCCCGGGCTCGTGCACGTCGGTCAGCAGCGCCAGGCCTGTCTCGGCCTTGACCCGCGCCAGCATCGACAGCCCCTCGTCGAACCCGGGCCCGCGGTAGGCGTCCCGGCGCGAGCGATTGGCCTTGTCGAACGAGGCCTTGAAGATCAAGGGCAGGCCCCGCCGCACGGCGATCTCCTGGATCGCCGCTGCGCAGGCGACGGCGCCGTCGGCGGTCTCGAGGACGTTGAGTCCGGCGATCAGCGTCAGGGGCGCGCCGTCGCCGATGGGGATCTCGCCAACTCGCATGGGCCCCTCCGCCGCCGCGGCCGCCGCCGCCGGGCCCCGGGCCCCGGGCCCCGAGACCAGTAGACTAACGGATCGCGATGATTTCCAGGCGCTCCGATCCCGTCCCCGTCCGCGTCCTGCTCGACGTGCGGCCGGGGCTGCGGCCCAGTCCGAAGCCGCCGGTGCGGATCTTTCTCGGCAGCGAGGCCGCGCAGCAGCGGGCAGAACGCGTCTTCTGCTGGTCCGTCGAAACCGTGCGGGATCCGGCACGCCGCTACGAGATCCACCTGATGCGCAACCTGGCCGGCTTCCATCCCGGGCGCTGGACCACGGGCTTCAGCAACTACCGCTTCGCCATCCCCGCCTTCGCCGGGGGCGCCGGCCGCGCCATCTACAACGATGTCGACCAGGTCTACCTCGCCGACCCCGGAGACCTCTTCGACGCGGAGCTGGGAGGCGCCGGCTACTTGGCGCGCTCGCCGCAGGACACCTCCGTGATGCTGCTCGACTGCGCGCGCATGCTCCGGGTGTGGACGCCCGCCGCCGCGCGGCGGCGCTCGAAGACCCACCTGACCCGCCGCGCCGCGGGCGAGCCCGGCCTTCAGGGAAGCCTCGACCCGTCGTGGAACGCCCGGGAGCGGGAGTATGCAGCCGAGCGCACGCGCTGCCTGCACTACACGACCCTGAAGACCCAGCCCTGGCGGCCGTTCCCCGACCGCTTCGTGTATGACGAGGTCCCCGCGGCGCGCGTCTTCGCCGACCTCGAACGCGACGCAGACGCCGAGGGCTACGAGATCTTCCGGCGCGAGGCCCCGAGCGACGCCTTCGCCGCCTGGTTGGCGAGCCGACCGGCGGACGCGGGGGCCGACCCCACGCTGCTCGAACGCTGGGAGGTGAAGGACGCGACGCCCTTCGACCCGGGCGGCGCGACGGCGCGGGCGGAGGCGGTGGTCTCCTGCGGCGTCCTCGACGCCGCGCCCGGCGACGATCTCCCGTGGCTGCTCGACGAGATGGCGGACGCCGCCGGCGAACTCGTCCACGTCGCCGTCTCCTGCGACCCCCCGGTACGCCCGCTGCGCGCCATGGGCGTCCCCGCACCGCGCCCGCACACACCGGAGTGGTGGAAGGAGCACATCGACGCTGCCGCCCGCCGGCATCCGGAGCACCACTGGCAGCTGGTGCTGCGCACGCCGGACGGCGCCCGCGAGATCCGGGAGACCGGGCGGCGCACGGTCGCCCGCCCTCCGTCGGTGTGGGTGCTCGCGGACGAGCGGCCGGGCTGCACCAGCCAGAGCACCGGGCTGGCCGCGGCGCTCGGCTGGAACGCCTGTGTCAAGCAGCTGCGCTACGGCCCGGTGGCGGCGGTCCACAACCGCCTGCTCGGCGCATCGCGCGCGGGCCTGGCCCGGAACGCCGCGCCCCTGGCGCCGCCGTGGCCGGAGCTCGTGATCGCCTCTGGCCGCCGCACGGTGCCCGTGGCCGAGTGGATCCGCGCCC